>DASYUP010000385.1:0-1941 GCA_036001185.1 Thermoanaerobaculia bacterium | reverse complement strand
GCGCTGATGGCCGACAAGTGGGTGGTCGGCGCGTTCAACGCGGCGATCGTTGGCGGCCTGGTGCTGCTGACGACACTGGGGCTCGGCGTCGGCAAGTGGGTGCACAAGGCGGGAGGCGCGCTCATGCTCGCCACCTTCGCCGCCATCCTCGTCGTCCCCTGGCTGCGCCGCGCCAACGGCTCGCTGGCGGCATATCACCCGTTGCAGCTGGAGATGCCGGTGCTCTCGCTGATGACGCTCAACCTGCTGGGGAAGATGGGCTTCGGCGCCCTCGGCGGCTTCGAATACGTGGCCATCCACAGCGGCGAGTGCCGCGATCCGGTGCGCACGATCGCGCGCTCGGTGGCGCTGGCGGCGCCGGTGATCGCGCTGATGTTCATCCTCGGCACGAGCTCGGTGCTGGCGTTGATCCCGGGAGACCGCATCGACCTCATCGCGCCCATCCCGCAGGTGCTCAGCGAGGGGTTCCGCGGCGTCCGCTTCGCCGGCGCCGTCGCGCCGCTCGCCATCCTCGCCCTGCTGTGCATCCGCATCGGCCAGTCGAGCGTCATGTTCGGCGGCAACACCCGGCTGCCGATGGTGGCGGGGTGGGATCGCCTGCTGCCCGACTGGTTCACCCGCCTGCACGCCAGGTACCGGACACCGGTCAACTCGATTCTCTTCGTCGGCGCGGCGACGCTGCTGCTGGGCATCGTCGGTCTCGTCGGCGTCGGCAAGCAGGAGGCCTTCCAGCTGCTGTGGAACGCCTCGGGCCTCTTCTACGCCTTGACTTACCTCGCGCTCTTCGCCATCCCCCTCGTCGGGCTGCGCGGCATCCGTCCCCGGCCGCCGCTCTGGCTGCGGGTCTGCGCCCTCTCCGGCCTCGCCATGACCCTGCTCTACGTCGCGCTGTCGATCGTGCCCATCATCCGGGTCGAGAGCCGCCTGCTGTTCGCCGCCAAGATCTCGGGGCTCACCCTCGTCACCAATGCCGTGGGGCTGGCGATCTACTTTGCGTCCCAACGCCGCCGGCTAGCCGAGGGCGAGCTGCAGCCCTAACCGAAGACGAGGTGAGCGACCTCGGTCTCGAGGTTCCAATAGATCAGCGCCACGGCCGTGAGGTCGAAAGCCACGTGCGCGCACATCAACATCCAGAGCCGGCCGGTGAACGCGAAGATCGTTCCGTAGACCATTCCGGCGATGGCGGCCTGCTCGGCGCCGGCGAGGCCTTGAACCGAATAGTGGGCGGCTCCGAACAAGGCCGAGGTGATCAGCACGATCGCTGCCTTGGCTGCCGCGCTGGGTCCGAAGAGCCTACCGAGGCGCTCGAACATCCACCCGCGGAACAGCGTCTCCTCGCCGAACCCGGCGCCGACGAAGATGGCGAACAGCATGCCGGGGAGCGCCGCCGGGTTTTGCGCCAGGTAGTGATAGGCGTGGTTGACTGGGTCGGCGCCGAGGAGCGGCATCACGATCGCCTTCATCAGAAGCTTGAAGGCGCCGCCGAAGAGGACGCCGATGGCGAGGCTGGCAGCCCAGCTGCGGGGGCGGACGTAGCCGATCGCACGCCAGGGCGTGCGCGACACGCGAGCCCACAGCAGCACTAGCGCGGCGCTCAAGGGTGGACCGTAGAGGCCTCCCGCCAGGATGACGAGAATCGCCAGGATGCCGAGCGGACCGAACCCGCGCAGGCTGGCCGCGAGACGATCGTCGCGCGGCAGCGGGGCTGGCGTCCCGCCCAGAACCTCGAGCGCCGAGTCTGCTGTCACGGGGCCACCTCCTGTCGTCCTGGAGGAGTACTACGAGAGCGACGAAGGGAGAGTTTCTGTTGTAGCCGACACTAGCCCGGGTTGGTCGGGCGCGGAAGACCTGGACGCGCGGCGCGGTCCCGTCGTCGTGGACGAAGAACATGCTGAGGTCGTAGTGGTCGTGGTCGACGAAGTCAGATCAGCCTCCACGAAG
>DASYUP010000384.1:0-15699 GCA_036001185.1 Thermoanaerobaculia bacterium | reverse complement strand
CGGCAGGGCGTCTGGCGCCTTGGTGCGGAAGCAGGACCAGGCGCGCACCAGCGGCGCCGACGCCAGCGCCGGCACCCACTCGCCGAGCCGCTCGCGCAGCACGGCCTCGGCGGTCGGCGTCACCGTCTCGGCGAGGGCGACGGTCGGCTCCTCGTCGCACCAGCAGGCGAGCGCGCCCTCGGCGTCGTGACGGAAGTAGGCGTCGCGGGCGAGGTCCCACACGTAGGGCAGCTCCGCCGGCAGCGCCGCGTCGAGGATGAAGAGATGCCGCTTGTAGGCGACCAGCGGTAGCGGCGCGGCGCCGGCACCGGCGGCGATCTCGCACGCCCAGGCGCCGGCGGCGTCGACCAGCCGTTCGGCGAGGAGCGGCCCCGCGGTGGTGTCGACGCGGAACGGTCCCCTGCCGGCGATCGCCGTCACCGTGACGTCGAAGTCGACGCGCGCGCCGCCGCGCCGCGCGCCGTCGAGATAGAAAGCGAGCAACCGCTGAGGGTCGAGCACACCGTCGCCGGGGGTCTCGAGGGCGGTGGCCACCGTCTCCGGCGCGAGCCAGGGCACGCGCGCGCGGACCTCGCCGTCGCCCACCTCGTGGCTGGCGAACAGCGCCGCGTCACGGCGGCCGACGAAGCTCGCCGCGTTGCCGAGCAGCAGCGACCCCACGCGATGGAAGCCCATCTCGGCAGCGCGCGCGGCGAAGATGCGCGCGCTGTCGGCCGTGAGTCGCCGCAGCAGCGGCTCGGGGACCGCCTGCAGCACCAGCCGCGCGTTGCGTCCCGAAGCGTGGGCGCCGGCGGCCGGCGCGCGCTCGACCAGGCGCACCTCCGCGTTTCTGGCGCCACCAGCGGCCAGGTGATAGGCGAGCGCGGCGCCAGCGATGCCGCCGCCGACGATCAACGTCTCGGCTCTCTCCACGGCGCGTAGGTTAACTGCAGGCGGCCACCGCGCGGCGGAGCCCGCCGGATCGCCCGCACAGCGGCGTGTACAATCGCCGTGTCCAGTGAGCCAAGGTCTGATCGTCCGCTGTCCCGCCTGCGGGTCGCGGCTCCGCCTGCAGCCGGGGCGCGAGCTTCCCGATCGCTTCAAGGTTCGTTGCTCGGCGTGCAGCAAGCCCTTCCTGGTGCGCCGCAAGGACGAACGCGGCGCCGCCGACTCGCCGCTCGAGCGCACGCTCACCGGCGAGCGCGTCGGCGGGCCCGGCGACGACCAGCAGACCCACCTGCACTCGGCCGGGAACCTCACCGCCACGCCACCTGCGGCGCCACGGCCGCCGCCCTCCGCCTCGGCGCTGGGTTCGATCGGCGCCGCCGTCGCCAGCGCCGCCGCGCCCGGCTCGTCCAAGGGTCAAACCTTCGTCCCCGGCGAGCTGGTGGCCGGTCGCTACCGCATCGAGCGCTTCATTGCCAAGGGCGGCATGGGCGAGGTCTACGCTGCGTTCGACACCGCGCTCAACGACCACGTGGCGCTCAAGACGGTGCGCCCCGACGTCGCCGCCGACGAGCTGGCGCTCGAGCGGTTCAAACGCGAGATCCACCTGGCCCGGCAGGTCACCCATCGCAACGTCTGCCGCATCCACGACCTCGGCGCTTACCGCTCCGACTCGCCGCTGGCAGCGCTCTATCCACGCGGCGAGATCCTCTTCGTCACCATGGAGCTGCTGCGCGGCGAGAGCCTCGCCGAGCGGCTGGCGCGGCGAGGGCCGATGATCGAGGAGGACGCGCTGCCGCTGGTCAAACAGATGGTGGCCGCCCTCGATGCCGCCCACGCCGCCGGCATCGTCCACCGCGACTTCAAGTGCGCCAACGTGATCCTCGAGCCCGCCGGCCCCGACGAGGTGCGGGCGGTGGTCACCGACTTCGGTCTCGCCCGCGGTGGGCATACCGACTCCGGCGCCACCTTGACCGTCGCCGGCGCGGTGATGGGCTCGCCCGCCTACATGGCGCCCGAGCAGGTCGACGGCTCGACCACCACCGCGGCGGTCGACATCTATGCCCTCGGCGTGGTGATCTTCGAGATGGTCACCGGTAGGCTGCCCTTCAGGGGAGAGAGCCCGCTGTCGACGGCGATCAAGCGGCTCACCGAGGCGCCGCCGCGTCCCAGCTCGCTCAAGCCCGGCCTCGAGCCGCGCTGGGACGAGACCATCCTGCGCTGCTTGCAGCGCAAGCCGGCCGACCGCTTCGTCAAGGCAGGCGACGTGGTGGCGGCGCTCGATCCCTCGCCGATCGCCGCCGCCCTCGGCACCTCGCGGCTCACCCGGCGGCGGCTGTGGCTGGCGGTGGCGGCCGGATTCCTCGTCGCCCTGGCGCTGGTAGCCAACTACACCGTCTGGAGGCAGCGGGCGGCGAGCGAGGAGGGGCACCTCGAGGCGCCGGCGGCGGCACGGCCGGCGGTGGCGGTGCTCGGCCTCAAGAACGTCACCGGCGATCAGCAGCTCGCCTGGCTCTCCACCGGCCTGCCCGAGATGCTCGCCTCCGAGCTCTCGGCGGGCAACGCGGTGCGGCTGATCCCCGGCGAAAACGTCGCTCGCGCGCAGCTCGAGCTGGGCCTCAAGCCCGGCGACTCGTGGGGTAACGACACCCTCGAGAAGGTGCGCCGCAACCTCGGCTCCGACTACGTGGTGAGCGGCGGCTACACCGCCATCGGCACCGGACCCGGCGCGCAGCTACGCCTAGACCTGCGACTGCAGGACACGGTGACGGCCGGCAACAGCACGGCGGTGGCGGTGGCCGGCCCGCGCGAGGCGATCTTCCAGCTGGTCTCACAGGCGGGGACCAAGCTGCGCGACGCCCTCCACATCGCCGCCGGCGGCGCCAAGTGGACGACCACCAACCCCGAGGCCGCGCGGCTGTATGCCCAGGGAATCGAGCGGCTACGCGGCTTCGACGCGCGCGGCGCCAGCGATTTGCTGCAGCAGGCGGTGGCGGCCGACCCGCACGACCCGCGCGCCTTCTCGGCGCTGGCGAGCGCCCTGGCCGCTCTCGGCTACGTCGAGCGCGCCCGCGACGCGGCGCGCCAGGCGGTGGAGCTGTCGGCGCCGCTCGAGGAGAACGAGCGGCAGGAGGTGCGCGCCCAGTACCTGGAGGTGGCCGGCGACTGGCCGGGGGCGGTGCGCGCCTGGGAAGACCTCTGGCGCCGCTACCCGGACAACCTGGAGTACGGCCTCAAGCTGTCGCAAGCGCTGACGGCCGCCGGCGACCCGGCGCGCGCCCTCGAGGTGGCGGGAGTGCTGCGCCGCCTGCCCTCGGCCGCCGCCGACGACGTGCGCATCTACTTCGCGGTGGCGAGCGCCGCCGGCGCCGCCGGCCAGTCGCGGCAGCAGCAGGAGGCGGCGGCCAAGGCGGCGCAGGTGGCCGAGAGCCAGGGAGCGCGCCTGCTGCGCGCCCGCGCGCTGCTCTACCAAGGGTGGGCGCTGCGCAACCTCGGCGACGCCGAACGCGCGCAAGGGGTGACCGCCGAGGCGGAGGGGCTCTTCCAGCAGGCGGGCGACCCCTCTGGTGTAGCGAAGGCGCGCGTGCAGCGGGCGAGCCTGCTCTACGACCAGGGAGACCTCGACACCGCGCGGCGCAGCTTCGAGAAGGCGCTCGCCACCTATCGCCAACTGGGCGACAAGGGCAACGAGGCGCAGGCACTCAACAACCTGGCGCTGGTGCTCAAGCAGCAGGGAGACGTGCAGGCCGCCCTCGGCCTCTACGAACGCTCGCGGGCGCTGTCGCGGGAGACCGGCAACCGCGTCGGCGTCGCCAGCGCCGAGAACAACATCGGCGCCATCGATCTCAAGCGCGGCGATCTCTCGGGCGCGCTGGCCGCCTTCGGGCGCTCGCTCGACCTCGCCCGCGAGGTGCACGACAAGAGCCAGGAGGCCAACGCGCTCTACAACTCGGCAGTCACCCTGCGCAAGCTCGGGCGCCTTGCCGACGCCGAGGCGCGCCACCGCCAAGCGCTCGACCTGCGGCGGCAGATCGGCCAGCGCATCGGTGAAGCGGCTTCGCTCACCGACCTGGCGGCGGTGCAGTGGGACCGCGGTGACCTCAAGGGGGCGTCGGCGAGCTACGCCGAGGCGCTCAACCTGGCGAAGAAGACCGGCAACCGCCGCTTCGAGGCCTACGCCCTCGCCGGTCTCGGGCAGGTCCGGCTGGAGGCCGGCGAGCTCGACGCCGCCGACCAGCTCAACCGCCAGGCGCTGCAGCTGCGCCAGGAGCTGGGCGAGCAGTCGACGGTGGCGGAGAGCCAGCTATCCCTCGCCATCGTCGCCCTCGAGCAGGGGCGCACCGCCGACGCCGCGCAGCTCGCCCACACCGCCGAGCAGCGCTTCGCCAATGAAGGCGCGGCCGACCTGGTGGCTTGGGCCCGCGCGGTGCAGGCGCGGGCGCTGCTCTTTCTCGATCGCCAGCCGGAGGCGCGGCAGATGGTGGCGCTGGCGCTGGAGCGGGCCAGCAAGAGTGAGGATCTGCGCATCCGCTGCGAGGTGCAGCTCGCCTGGGCGCGGGTGACCGCCGGGGGCGGCGGCGTCGACGCCGCCGACCGGCTCGCCGGCGAGACCGCTGCGGCGGCCGACAAGGCGGGCTTGGTGCCCCTGCGACTGGAGGCGCTGCTGCTGCAGGGCCAGCTGGCGCGCGAAGCGGGGCAGGAGGCGCGCGGCACGCAGCTGGTCGCCGCGGTGCGGGAGCAGGCGCAACGCTCGGGGCTCGGGCTGATCACCAAGAAAGCCAGCCTGTAGGGCAGCACGGCGGGCCGCTGGGGCGACCGGAATGCGCCGCGGCCTCGCCGCGTAGACGGTGCATCGGCGGCTATACTCCGCTCACTCTTTTCCGCCCACCATCCTCGGGAGCCGCGCCATGAGCATTCTCAGCGTGCCGTACGTCGTCGGCGGCCTCGTCGTCTTCGTCTTCCTCTACCTCCTCGCCCGCATGCTCTACAAGAAGTCGGGCCCGGACGAGGCGCTGATCGTTTACGGGCGCCGCAAGCTGTTCGGCCAGAAGGTGCGTGACGAGCAGGGGACAGTGGAGAGCTTCCGCATCGTGCGCGGCGGTGGCACCTTCGTCTGGCCGGCGTGGGAGCAGGCCGAGTACCTGTCGCTCAAGATGATGACCCTCGACATCGACCTCAAGCACGTCTACACGATGGAGGGCATCCCCATCAACGTGCGGGCGGTGGCGCAGGTCAAGATCGGCAGCCAGATCACCCAGATTCGCCGCGCCGCCGAGGGCTTCCTGGGCATGAACGCCGACCAGATCACCGGCACCATCAAGGAGACGGTGGCCGGCCACCTGCGCGGCATCATCGGCACGCTCACCGTCGAGACTCTCTATCGCGACCAGAAGCGCTTCCAGGAGCGCGTGCGCGAGGAGGCCCACGTCGACCTCGACGGCATGGGCTTCGAGTTCAAGAGCTTCGTCTTCCAGGAGATCCAGGACGACGAGGGGTACTTGAACGCGCTCGGCCAGCCGAAGATCCAGGAGGCGCTCAAGAACGCCCGCATCGCCACCGCCAACGCCGACCGCGACGCGCGGCTAGAAGAGGAGGGGGCGCGCCAGCAGAAGGAGTCCAAGCGGCTGACGGTGGACACCCAGATCGCCGACTCCGACAAGGCGCTGTCGCTCAAGAAGGCGTCGATCAAGAAGGAGGTCGACGTCGCCACCGCGCAGGCCACCAAGGCCGGCGAGATGGAGCTCAAGGTCCAGGACATCAAGATCGCCGAGCAGGAGGTCGAGCGGCGCAAGCTGCAGCTCAACGCCGAGATCCGCGAGCAGGCCGACGCCAAGAAGTTCGAGACCGAGCGCGCCGCCGACGCCGAGCAGTACCGCATCGAGCGCGCCGCCGCCGCCGATCGCAAACGCCGCGAAGAGGCGGCGCAGGCGGTCAAGGCCGAAGGTCTGGCGCGCGCCGAGGCGGAGTCGGTGATGCGCCGCAACATCGGCCTCGCCGAGGCGGAGGCGATCTCCGCCAAGGGACAGGCCGAGGCCGAGGCGCGGCGCAAGCTCGCCGAAGCGCTCAAGCTCTACAACGAGGCCGGCCTCTCCATCGAGGCCCTCAAGGTGCTGCCCGAGATCGCCGCCGCGGTGGCCGAGCCGCTGTCGCGCGCCGGCGCCACCACCATCATCAGCTCGGGCGGTGCCGGCAGCGGCACCGGCGCCAGCAAGCTCTCCGAGGACGTCGTGCAGGTGCTGTCGCAGCTCGCGCCGATCATGCAGCAGCTCGCCGGCGTCGACCTCAAGCGCTTCCTGCAGGACGTCTCGCGGCTGCCGGGAGCGGCGGCCGGAGCCCTGACCGTGGAGCCCATCGCCAAGAAGTAGGGGCGGAAATGAGCGGTCACTCGCCGACCACCGCGTCCCCCGCCGGCGACCTCGCCCGGCTGATCTCCTCGCTGCGCGCGGCCCGCGATCCCTGGAGTCGTCTCAAGCTGGTGGCGGGGGGCGCCCGCGCACTGGCCCAGCTCAACCCGTTGCAGCGCATCCAGCTGCTACGACAGCTCGGCCTCGAGGGCGCCGAGGAGCTCGCCGAGGCGGCCGCCGGTGGCAACGCCGCCACCGCGGCGGCATTCGCGCAGGCGCTGCACGCGCTCGAGGCCGATCCGCGGCGACTGCAGCAGCTGGGGGCGGCGATCGCCGACCCCAGCTCGCGGCGGGCCACGCTTGCCGGGCTCACGGCCCACCTCATCGACGCCGTCACCACACCGCCCGGGCGCGCCGCGGGAAAGGCGGCAGCGTTGGCCGGCGTGCCTCCTGCACCACCGCCCGCCGCATCCGTCGCACCGGCGCCGCCTGGCCTGGCGGCTGCGGCGCCCGCGCCCCTCCTGGCCCCGGCGCCGGCGGGAGTGACGGAGGCGGCCCAGCTCCCCACCCCGGGGCCACCGCAGCCGTCCGTGCCGCCGCCTGCGCCGACGCTGCCTGCGCCGACCCTGGCACCGCCGCAGCCGACGACGCCGCAACCCCCGCCGCCCACCACCCCGCTGCCAGAGCCGCTCCCCGCGCCGGTGTCGCCGCCGGTGCCGGCTCCCCCTCCGGCGCCTCCCGCTCCCGTGACGCCCCTTCCTCCGGCGACCGGTGAGGGCGTCTCTGCCGGCAGCCCGGCGATCGCCGGCGTGCCAGCGGCCGGCGGAACGCTGGCGGTGCTGCGGGCGCTGCGCCACCGCCTGGCCGCCGGCGAGGTGCCGACCGGCGACGCGCTGGCGGCGCTGCTGGAACACGAGCTGACCGCCGACTGGGCGCGCCGGCGCGCCCTCTCCGCCCTCTTCGCCGCCCGCGGCCCAGCCGCCCTCGACGAGGCGCTCGGCCTGGTGGCGCGCCTCGAGCGGCCGGCCGATCGCCGCTGGGCGCTGGCCGATCTCGCCGGCAGCCGGGAGTGGGACGAGGCGGAATGGGAGCGGCTGGCGGCGGCCGCCGACACGCCGGCGCTGCGCCGGCGACTCCTCTCCCGCCGGCTGGTGGCTTCTCCCGGCGCGGCGTAGACTTTCGCTGCAGCCAGCACTCCGGCGCTGCCGAAATACCCCGCGCGGCAGTTTTCCGTGCGGAACCGATGGCCGTTTCCACCGCGCCTCCTCACCGCAGCTCGCGTCACCTCGACGCGTCCCGGCGCCCGTCCCTCGAGCCGACCCTCGGCGGCGTGCCTCCCGGCCGGCTGCAGCCGGCGCACAGCCTGCGTCGCCGCTTTCTCATTGCCATCGTGGCGCTCGTCGGGCTGGTGCTGGTGGGGCTCTCCGCCGTCCTCGTGCTCACCAGCCGCAGCGCCCTGCGCCGCGACATCGAGCAGCGCGGCGAGTCCTATGCGGCGCTCGCTACGGGCCCCATCTGCGAGGCCTACGACACCTACTACTGGAGCGGCTACAGCAAGTTTCGCGAGCTCCTCACCGACGTGCTGGGGCGCAATCCCGACATCGCCGCGGTGGCGATCTACGACACCGCGGGCAAGCTGCTGTTCGGCAGCAGCGAGCTCGGGCGCGAGCTCTACCAGCCGGGCAAGGCACCTCCGGCGTTCACCCGCGATGCACGGCTGCTTGCCGCCGCCAGAGGGCTGCGCACGGTGACCTGGGTGGAAAAGCGCCTCCGCCACGACGACATCTACCGCGTCGTCGTTCCCTACGTCGAGGAGTGGGGCCGCCATCGCTACTCGGCGGTCTACGACGTCAGCTACCGCAGCCTCAACGCCGCCCTCGGTGCGCTGGGAGCCCGGCTGCTGTGGCTCACCGCCGGCTCGCTGCTGCTCGGCAGCGGCATCGCCTACCTGCTGGCCCGCCAGATCCTGCGGCCGCTGTCGCAGCTCACCGCCCGGGCCGGTGACTTCGCCGAGGGGCGGCTGGACCGCCGCCTCGACCTGCGCACCGGCGACGAGCTCGAGGTGCTGGCCCGCACCTTCAACCACATGGCTTCGCGGCTGGCCGTCTCGATCACCGACCTCGAGGCCAGCAACCGGGCGCTGCAGCAGTCCAACGTCGAGTTGCGCGAGCTCGACCGCCTGAAGAGCGACCTGCTGGCCAACGTCAGCCACGAGCTGCGCACACCTTTGACCTCGCTCAAGGGCTACGCCGAGGCTTTCGCGGAGGAGCTGCTCGGCCCGCTCACCGAGGCCCAGCGTGAGGCGCTCGAGGTGTGCTCGCGCAATCTCAACCGGCTGCTCTACATGATCAACGAGCTGCTCTCCTACGCCCGCTTCGAGTCCGGCGGCGTGCAGCTGGAGCGGCGTCCGCTCGACCTCGCGGCGCTGGCGCGCCAGGTGGTCGACAGCACCTTCGCTGCGCGCGGGCCCGACCTCAATCTCCACCTCGACGTCACCGAGAACCTGCCGGCGGTGGAAGCCGACGGCCAGCGCATCTCGCAGGTACTCGACAACCTGCTCACCAATGCCGTCAAGTTCACTCCCGCCGGCGGCCGTATCGACGTGCGCCTCTGGCGCGACGGCGACGAGGTGGTGGCCGAGGTGGCCGACACCGGCATCGGCATCCCGCGCAGCGAGCAGCAGCGCATCTTCGAGCGCTTCTACCAGGTGGAGTCGACGACCACCCGCAAGTACGGCGGCATCGGCCTCGGCCTCGCCATCGTGCGCCAGATCCTCGACGCCCACGGCAGCACCATCGAGCTGGTCAGCGAGCCGGGGATGGGCTCGACCTTCCGCTTCCGGCTGCCGGTGGCGGCGCACCTGCAGACCACCGACGGGCGCGGCCCGCGAGTGGTGGTGGTCGACGACGACGTGCCCTTCTCCCGTGGGCTCGCCGACCACCTCGAGGCGGCGGGCTACCAGGTGCGCATCGCCGGCAGCTTCCAGAGCGCCGAGCAGCTGGTGCGCGAGCGGCGGCCGCGCATGGTCATCCTCGACCGCTTGCTGCCCGACGGCGATGGCTTCGACCTCATCGTGCGCTGGCGCGAGGCGCTCGACGAGAAGCAGCTGCCCATCCTCGTCGTCTCGGTGCGCCACGAGGAGGCGCTGGCGCGGCGCCTGGGGGCGAGCGCCTGCCTCACCAAGCCGGTCGAGCCGGCCGCCGTCCAGGCCGAGCTCGAGCGCCTCCTCGCCGGCATCCGCGCTCCCACGGTGCTGCTGCTGCCGCTGGGCGGTGGCGGCGCGCTCTTCGAGCGGCTGGCGGAGCGGCTGGCCAAGGAGGGCCTGCGCCTCGAGCGACTGGCCGCCGCCGCCGACCTGCAGGCGGCGGTGGACAAGCGGTTGGCGGCGGCGGTGGTGGTGTCGGTCGGCGCCGACGTGCCCGCCGGCGCGGCGGCCGACGTCCGCCTCGTCCTCGCCGGCTCTCACTTGCCGACCGGGCTGGTGGCTCTCGACGGCGCCGATCTCGACTCCTGGCGCCGCGAGCTGCGCGTCGTCGGCGTGGCTACCGGCGTCGACGACGTCGCTGCGGTTGCCTCGCTGCTGCGCGAAGCGGTATCTTGGAAAGCCAGCGCGCCATGAGTTACAAGATCCTGGTCGTCGACGACGAGCCGGACGTTCTGCGGATGCTGCAGGTGGTGCTCGGCCGCCGCGGCCACGTCGTGCTCACCGCCGGCACCGGTATCGAGGGGCTGGTCACCGCCCAGGGGGAGCGCCCCGACCTCGTGCTCCTCGACATCATGATGGAAGGGATGGATGGCTGGGAGGTGCTCAAGCTGCTCAAGCTCGAGCAGGGGACCCGTGACATCCCGGTGGTGATGCTGTCGGCGCGCGTCGAGCCGCGCGACAAGATCCGCGGCCTGCAGGAAGGCGCCGTCGACTACATCACCAAGCCGTTTTCGGTGCGCGACATGCTGGCGACCATCGAGGCCGTGCTCGAGCGGGCGCCGCACGGCAGCGGCGCCAACGGGGCACGCAGCTGAAAGTCGACGACGGGAGACCGGACGGCGAGGCGCACGACGAGGCGCCGGAAGCCTCGCCCGCCGAGCGGCCTGCCTCGAAGTCCGGCATGGACGACCGCACCCACGAGTTCCTCGCCATGCGCTCCGAGTGGCTCAAGGTGCGCGGCTATCTCTACGACCCCAACACCAGCCTGCCGGCGGTGCCGGCGGTGCTCGAGGACGTGCGGCGACGCATCGAGAGGGGCGAGCCGGTGGGGGTCATCTACCTCGACCTCTCCGGCGAGGAGTACCTCGAAGAGGTCTACGGCTGGGAGACCTACGACGGCCTGCTGCAGCAGGTGGCCCACGCGCTCGACGACTTTCGCGGCCCACTGCTCGCCGACGGCGACCTGGTGGCGCTGGCCGGCGTGCGCAGCGACCAGTTCCTGCTCTTCGTCGGCCTCAAGGGTCGGCGCGGCGCGCGCGAGCTCGCCCAGCTGCGCGACAAGGTGGTGGCCGAGCTGGGCAAGCGGATCAAGATCCAGGTCGGCAAGGAGGTGCCGCGCGGTCTCGGCATCTACTCGGCGTCGAGCATCCTCAAATACGACCCCACGGTGCGCATCGAGCGCTCCATCTACAAGGTGCTCGACGGCATTCGCCTGGAGTGCCATCGCGACCGCCAGGAGCGGTTGAGCGCCCGCCGTCGCGAGCTGCGCCGCATTCTGCAATCGCGCGACATCCTCATCCGCTACCAGCCCATCGTCCGCCTCGACGACGGCTCGGTGTACGGCTACGAGGCGCTCTCCTGCGGCCCCGAGGGGGACCTCTTCCAGAACCCCGAGATGCTCTTCTCCTTTGCCGAGAAGACCGACCAGATCCTCGACCTCGAGCGGCTGTGCCGGCTGGAGTCGGTGCGCGGCTCGGTGCGGCTGCCGCGCGGCCACAAGCTGTTCCTCAACTGCTCGGCGCACGGCATCGCCGATGCCGAGGGGCTGTCGGAGCACCTGGTGGCGCAGGTGGTCTCCGCCGGTCTCGCGCCCTCCGACGTGGTGCTGGAGATCACCGAACGGGTGGCGGTGACGGCTTGGCACGACTTCCGCCGCCGCATCGACGACCTGCGTGCCCTCGGCTTCGGCGTCGCCATCGATGACATGGGCGCCGGCTACTCGTCGCTGCACTCGGTGGCCGAGGTGGAGCCCGACTTCCTCAAGTTCGACATTGCCCTGGTGCGCGACATCCACCTGTCGCCGATCAAGCGCGGGCTGCTGGAGAGCCTGGTGTTGCTGGCCGAGCGCATCGAGGCGGAGGTGATCGCCGAGGGGGTGGAGAAGGACGAGGAGTTCCAGACCCTGCGCGAGATGAAGGTCCCCTTCGGCCAGGGCTACCTGTTCTCGCCGCCGATGACGATGGCCTTCCACGTGCCCGAGGAGCCCTAGCGCTCGGGTGGATCGCCCGTGGCACCCGCCTTGCTTCGCTGGCGGGCAGCCATGAACATCACCGTCCTCACGCACGTCGACCCGGCCGACGGCCGCGATGCCGTCGTCGACCAAGTGACGGCGACGCTGGGGGCGCGCCACGACGTCGACGTGCTCGAGGTCTTCGACGACCTGCCGGCGGTGGTCGGCGCCCTGCGGCAGCAGCGGCCGGACCTGGTATTCAACCTCTCCGAGATGTTCGCCGACAACGTGCAGGGCGATGCGCTGGTGGCGGCGGTGCTCGAGCTGCTGCGCCAGCCGTTCACGGGCAGCGGCGCTGCCGAGCTCTTCCTGGTGCAGGACAAGGGGCTGGCCAAGAAGGTGCTCGCCTTCGACGGCATCCTCTACCCGAACTTCGCCATCTTCACCGCCGACGCCGACCTCGAGACCGGCGGCAACCTGCACATGCCGCTGTTCGTCAAGCCGCTGCGCGGCGACGCCTCGATCGGCATCAGCGGCAGCGACGCCCTGGTGCGCGACTCGCGGACGCTGATGGAGCGGGTGGTGCAGATCCACGACGAGCACAAAGACGCCGCCCTCGCCGAGGAGTACATCGAGGGGCGGGAGCTCTACGTCGGCGTGCTCGGCAACCGGGAGCCCGAGGCGCTGCCGCCCGTCGAGCTCGACCTCTCGGGGCTGCCCGACCACATGCCGCCGGTGGCCGACCAGAAGGTCAAGTTCGACGAGGAGCTGGGGAAGAAATACGACATCGTGGCGCGCGTCGCCGAGCTGCCTGACGAGCTGCGGGCGCGGCTGCAGAAGGTGGCGGTGCAGGCCTACCGCGCGCTGCGGGTGCGCGACTACGGCCGCGTCGACCTGCGCCTCACCGAGGCGGGGGAGATCTACGTCCTCGAGGTCAACGCCAACTGCTACCTGGAGGAGAAGCAGGAGTTCGCCATGGCGGCGGCGGCCGCCGGCTACGAATACCCGGCGCTGCTCGAGAGGATCGTGCAGCTCGCCGTCGAGCGGCAGGGCGTCGAGCCGCGCCGGCCGCGGCGATCGCCGCCACGCGGGCGCCGGCGCCGCGCGCCGCTCACGGCAGGTACGAGCCCGTCTGCACGTGGCTCATCGCCAGCGCGGTAACCAGCACGGCCGCCGCGCGTTCGAGGCGCTGCTCGTGGGCCGGCGCGTAGACGAGGCCGAGCTCCTCGGCGCGGCGCGCCATCTGTGCCAGCAGGGCGCGGGTGTGCTCGGGGAAGTGGCCGGTCCAGCGATAGACCTCGGCGGGCAGCGACCGCGCGAGCTGGCGTAGCAACGCCGCCGCCGGGCGTCCGTCGCTACCCCCCTCGGCCGCCTCGAAGAGGGTGCGCAGGGCGCCGTCGAGACCGGGCACCGGCTCGCCGGTCTCCTCGCCGGTCGAGTAGAAGTCGCCCACCGAGTAGCCGACGCTGCCCACCTCCTCGTCGAGGTCGGCGGCGGTGACCGCCGGCGTCTCGCCGCGCAGGCTGCTCGTCAGGGCGTCGCAGTACTCGAGCTTGGCGAGGGCGCCGCTCCAGCCGGCGTAGTCGCGCCGCCAGTCGAGGCCGGGAGTCATCCACACCGCGAAGGTCTCGGCCCAGTCCTCGTCGGGGTGCTTCTGCGCGTACCAACCGGGCAGGTGGCGCACGAACTGGCGGCTGAACGGCTTGGGCCGGTACTCCTCGCGGTAGGGCTGGGTGATGGCGCCGAAGTGCTCCACCCACTCCTCGCGATCGAACAGGCGGTAAGCGTAGTTGACCACGTGGCCGAGCTCGTGGCGCAGGTAGCGCAGGATGTCGGCGCGGTCGACGCCCTCGACGAAGCCGGTGCGCTCCTCATGCAGGGCGGTGAGCTCGGGGTTGGCGAGGTAGAAGGGGATGGCGATGGCGACGGTGCCGAAGGGCACCCCCCATTCGGTGGAGAGGTAGCAGCGCGGGCGCACGGCGATGCCCAGCGCCTCGACTTCGGCCTCGAAGGCGCCTACCACCTCGCCCAGCGCCGTGCCCTCGAGGGTGAGCCCGAGGTCGCGGATGGGGGTGGAGACGTCGCGCGCCTCGCGGAAGGGGGTCTCGACGGCCATGACAGTCGGTCGGCCCAGACGTGCAAGATGGTTGCCGGCAACGACGCCGGCCGCTTTGACCAGGGTGCCCGGCTGGCGCGTGCCACGCCTGCGCGGGTACCCCTTTAGATCTCCTTTATATCTTGTCAGGACAGTGACTTGCCGTGACACCGCGGATGGCACTCGCGCTGCGACCGATCCCCACCGCCACGGCGGGGATCGGACCCCGTCGCGAACCTCGGGAGGTGCGTATGCGCAAGCTGCTGTCGATCTTCGGACTGGCCTTCTGCCTCGTCGTCGTCACGGCGGTGGCGGCATCGGCGAAGGGGTACTCGCACACCGCCAAGGGCGACGTCACGACCATCGACTCGACCGCCATGACCTTCGGCGTCAAGGGCGAGCACCAGGGCGCCAAGGAGCAGACCTTCACGGTGACGTCAACCACCAAGCTCGAGTCGGCCGGCAAGCCGATCACCCTCGCCGACCTGCGGAGCGGTGAGGGCGTGACCGTCTGGTACGTCACCAAGGACGGCAAGAAGGAGGCCTCCCGGGTCGTCGTCGAGCCCGTCACCCCCACCGGCCACTGAGCGAGAAGGAACACCATCCGTGCGCAAGGTCGTCACCTGCCTCGCGCCGCTCTGCTTCGCCCTCGTCGCTTCTGCCTCGTTCGCCACGGCCGCTCCCGCGGCCAGCGCCGGCACTACCAAGCCGGCGGCCACCAAGCCGGAAGCGGCCAAGCCTGGAACCACCGCGTCGGCCACGACCAATCCCGGTGCGGCCAAGGCTGGTGCGGCCAAGGCTGGTGCCGGCCGCCGGCATCACCACCACCGCAAGCCCAAGCCGCCGGCCGCCTAATTTAGGCGCCCGGCGCAGCGCGGGAGGCCCGCTGCCGGGCCTCCCGCCCTTGGCAGACGGCCTGCTCAGGCCTTGCCTATCAACCGCTCGAGCTCGCGCACCAGATCGCTGCGCCCGAGCGCGGCCTCGAGCAAGCCGAGAAAACGCCGCGTGCGAGCGAGGTCCAACGTGTCACCCCGCTCGGCGAGCACGCCGCGGGCATCTTCGATGTCTTTCGCCCGGCCGGCGAGGATCTTGGTCACCAGCAGGTCCTCGGGGGCGATGAAGGGGACGGCGACGCCGCTCACGTCGACGATCCGCGCGTTGGCGAGGAACTCCGCCTCGAGGCCGGGGCCGGCGAGCACCACGTCGACAGGCAAACCGCTCTCCCGGTGGTGCAGCGGCAGCACACGGGTGCGCGCCACGAGCTGATCCAGGTCGTCGGCGCGCGGCTCGAGGCCGGCGGCTGCGAGCGCCGCGACGACTTCGCCCAGCCGCGACGGATCGGCCTCGATCGTCACGTCGAGATCGGCAGTCAGGCGCGGCCGGCCGTAGAGCACCACCGCCTGCGCGCCGAAGATGTACCAACCCGCCCCGAGCTCTGCGCAAGCGCGAGCAAGAGCGGCGAAGACGTCAGCCGCTGGCAGAGAGGACGACACGCCGCAGGGCCTCGGCAAGGCGGACGTGGTGGTCCAGGTCGGCCTGACGGTCGGCGGCAGCCGGCCACTCTGGACGCAGGGCCACCGTGAGCTGGCGCAGCGCGGCGGCGACGCGCAGCCCCTCGGTGGCCCCGGCCGCCTGCTTGCGGCGGATCCAGTGGTCCGCCTCGGCGGCTTCCGCCGCCTGCCAGTCACGCCGGACAAAAGCCAGCAAGTCCTGCGGCTCCATTGGTTTGATGCTAACACGGGGAGCTGCCACGTTCCCCCCGCGCCCCTTCGCTACAATCCCCCGCCTATGCGACGCGAGCTGCCGCCCTACCGTCCCCTGGAGTTCGAGCCGCGCTGGCAGGAGAACTGGCGGCGCGAGCAGCTCGATCGCACCCCCGAGCCGCCGCGCGACAAGCGCTACGTGCTCGAGATGTTCGCCTACCCCTCGGGCGATATCCACATGGGACACTTCCGCAACT
>DASYUP010000383.1:0-2544 GCA_036001185.1 Thermoanaerobaculia bacterium | reverse complement strand
CTGGAACGCCCGCAACGTCGGCATCCGCGCCCAGTTCCTCCCCGAGGACCAGCGCTACCCCGAGTTCGGGCAGTGCGTGCACAAGATCGACCGCCACCCGGCGCGTCCCGACCGTCTCTTCCTGCAGAACCACTGGGGTCTCTACCGCTCCGACGACTTCGGCGACAGCTGGCAGGACATCGCCCGCGACGTGCCCTCGGACTTCGGCTTCCCCATGGTGGTGCACCCCCACGACCCCGACACCGCCTTCATCGTGCCGCTCGAGTCCGACGGCTTCCGCTGCACGCCGGAGGCGAAGCTGCGCGTCTACCGCACGCGCGATGCCGGCGACTCCTGGCAGCCGCTCACCGCCGGGCTGCCGCAGGAGCACGCCTACGAGACGGTGCTGCGCGACGCCCTCTGTGCCGACCGCTGCTCCACCGCCGGCGTCTACTTCGGCACGCGGAGCGGCAAGCTCTTCGCCTCCGCCGACGAGGGGGAGGGCTGGCGCTCGGTGGTCGACGGGCTGCCGCCGATCGTCTGCGTCAAGGCGGCGGTGGTCGCGTGAGCGTCATCGTGGTGGTCCCGCCGATCCTGCGCGAGCACGCCGCCGGCGCCGCGGAGGTGAGGCTCGACGAGCCGGCACCGACAGTGGCGGCCGTGCTCGCTGCCCTCTTCGTGCGCCACCCCGCCCTGCGCGACCGGGTGGTGGGGGAGAGCGGGCAGCTGCGGCCGCACGTCAACGTCTTCGTCGACAGCGAGAACATCCGCTTCGCCGACGGCCTGCAGACGGCGGTCGCGGATGGCGCCGAGGTGACGATCCTGCCGGCGGTCAGCGGCGGCTAGTGGCCCAGCCCGCCCCCGCGCGCAAAGCGCGCTGCCGCCCCCCACCCGACCCCCTCCCCTGGGTTGCATTCCACCCCTATCCCCCCGACCCCCTGCCCCTCTAGGGGCAGGGGGCGCCCCCGCCCGGCCGCGTTTCTCTGGACAGAGTCGCGGCCCTGCGAGACAACCCCACCGGGCGGCCCCGCGGCGACTTGAGCCGCTGGCTGAAAGCTGCGAAGCTGGCGGCGCCGCGTCGCGGCTGAAGGAGCTTCGAACCCATCTCAACTCTCCACGGCAATACCCGCGGCCTCAAGCCTTCCGACGAGCGCGCCCTCGAACGCACCTACCGCCGCAAGGTGCCACCCGACCAGGTGGTGTCGCCCGAGCTCGCCCGCCACCTCGCCGAGGTGTCACGCTCGATCGGCCGCCAGGTGGGCGTCTTCCTGGGCCGCGAGGGCAGCGTGCGCAACGTCATCGTCGGCGACGCCACCAAGCTCGACCTGCCCGACGTCGGCCGCCTGCGCGGCGGGCCGTCGCGCTTCCGCGGCCTGCGGCTCGTGCACACCCACCTGCGCGGCGAGCCGGTGACGCAGGACGACCTCAACGACCTGGCGCTGCTGCGGCTCGACATGGTGGCGGCGATCGAGTCGCTGCCCGACGGCGGCGCCGGCCGCGTCGAGGTTGCCTACCTGCTGCCCGGCGCCGCCGACGAGGAGGCGCCCTTCCAGCGCGTCGTCGCCCCCGACGTGCACCGCCTCGACCTCGACTTCGAGGCCACCATGGCGGCGCTCGAGGCGGAGAGCGCCCGCGTCGCCCGCGATTCGGCGGCGGTAGGGCAGGAGCGGGCGCTGGTGATCGGCGTCAGCGCCGACGACGAGCGCTTCACCGAGACGGTGGAGCTGGTGCGTGCCGCTGCGGTCGCCGTCGCCGGTGTGGTGCGCCAGAAGCGCAAGCAGGTCCACCCGCGGACGGTGATCGGCCAGGGCAAGCTCGAGGAGATCGTGCTGCAGGGGATGCGGCGGCGCGCCGAGGTGGCGATCTTCGACGTCGACCTGAAGCCGGCGCAGGCGCGCGCCTTCGAGGACGCCACCGGCATGAAGGCCATTGACCGCACGCAGCTGATCCTCGACATCTTCGCCCAGCGGGCGCGCACGGCCGAGGGCAAGCTGCAGGTGGAGCTGGCCCAGCTGACGTACCTGCTGCCGCGGCTGGTCGGGCAGTGGACCCACCTCGAGCGGTTGGGCGGCGGCATCGGTACCCGCGGCCCCGGCGAGACCCAGCTCGAGTCCGATCGGCGGGTCATCCGGCGCCGTGTGATGCAGATCGAGCGCGAGCTGGAGCACGTGCAGACGCACCGCCGATTGCAGCGCCACGGCCGCCGCCGCGCTGGCGTGCCGATCGTCGCCCTCGTCGGCTACACGAACGCGGGCAAGACCACGCTGCTCAACCGATTGAGCGGGGCGCGTCTCAGCGCCGCCGACCAGCTCTTCGTCACGCTCGACCCGGCCGCGCGCCTGGTCGATCAGGGGCCGCGCCCGTTCATCCTGACCGACACCGTCGGCTTCATCCGCAAGCTCCCGCACCAGCTGGTCGCCGCCTTCCGGGCGACGCTGGAGGAGCTGAAGGACGCCGATGTCCTCCTGCACGTCATCGACGCCAGCCACCCATCGCTCGAGGAGCACGCGGCCGCCGTCGAGCGCACCCTGGGCGAGCTGGAGGTGGCCGACCGGCCGATGGTGC
>DASYUP010000382.1:0-2951 GCA_036001185.1 Thermoanaerobaculia bacterium | reverse complement strand
GCTTCTTGTGCTCGACCTCGGGCAGCTCCTCGGCGCGCGCCCTGAGCTCACGCGCCATCTCGCCGAGGGCCGCCCCGTCGAGGGCGGCGGCAATGCGCTGCTGCAGCTCGTAGAAGGCAGCCGAGAGCTCGCCGCACAGCTCGTGCAGGAAGGCGTAGCTCTTGCGGTGCACCGGACACGGCCCGTGGCGGCGGATCGCCTGCTGGTGCTCGGCGGTGCAATACCCCTTGTGGCGGGCGAAGCCGTAGGCGGGATACTGGGCGTCGAGCTCGGTCATCAGCCGGTCGCGGTACGTCTTGGCGACGATCGAGGCGGCGGCGATGGAAAAGTTGATGCCGTCGCCCTTGTTGAAGGGGTTCTGCGGCATCGGCAGGCCCGGCACCTCGCGGGCGTCCACCAGCACGTGCTGCGGCACCATCGGCAGCGCCTCGACGGCGCGCCGCATCGCCAGCAGCGCCGCATGGTAGATGTTGACGGTGTCGATCTCGTCGACCTCGGCGCTGCCGATGCCGATGCCCTCGGCGCGGGCGCGGATCTCCACCGCCAGCCGCTCGCGCGTGGGCGGATCGAGCCGCTTGGAGTCGTCGACGCCGTCGATCTCGGTGCCGGGCGGGAAGACCACCGCCGCCGCCACCACCGGGCCGGCCAGCGGGCCGACCCCCACCTCGTCGACGCCGGCGATCCAGCGCACTCCGGTGCGCCAGAGGACGCGCTCGAAGTTGAGCAGCGCGTCGAGATGCAGGCGGCGCTGGCGCTCCTCGTCGGCGCGCCGGCGCAACCCTTCGTGGAGCTGGCGCACGCCACGCCGCGAGTCGCGGCCGAGCTTCTTGAGCGCCTGTGGCGAGACGCTGCCGCCCTGCGCGGCGACCCACTCCCGCAGCTCGGCGAGCGACATCCTCCCGGGATCGAAGGCCACGGCGGCAGTTTACCCGGGGCGGGTCACAGCAGCGGCGTCAGCGCCCCCGCCAGCCGGTCGAGCAGCCTGTGCACGTTGCCGCGCCGGCGCCACGCGGGACGCAGGACCTCATGGCTGTCGTGGAGGTCGCTCTCGAAGGCCCTGGCCAGCTGCTCTCCGACCGCGTCGTCGAGCGCCACCACGTTGCACTCGGCGTTGAACTGGAAGGAGCGGAAGTCGAGGTTCGACGAGCCCACCATCGAGACGTAGCGGTCGGCGACCAGGGTCTTGGCGTGCAGGTAGGCGCGGTCGTATTCGAAGATCCGCACCCCCTTGCGCAGCAGCCGTGAGTACCAGCCGTGCCCGGCGTGGCGCAGCAGCGCGACGTCGGTCTTGGCGGGCAGCAGCAGGCGCACGTCGAGGCCGCGGGCGGCGGCGCGGCCGAGTTGGGCCACCGCCATATGGCCGGGGGCGAAGTAGGCGTTGGTGAGCCAGAGCGTCTGGCGGGCGGCGGCGGTGATGGCGGCCAGCGCCGCGGCGGTCTCCCGGTGGCCGCGGCCGGGGCGCGAGTCGAGCACCAGGGTGAGAGCGCCGCCGCTCGCCGCTGGGGGCTCGGGGGTGACCGGCAGAATGCTGCCGCCGGCGCGGTCCCAGCCCTCGGCGAAGACCACCGCCAGGTCCCAGGCCGCCGGTCCCTCGATGCGCACGTGGGTGTCGCGCATCGCCCCCGGCGCCACCTTCTTCTTGCGCAGGCTGAACGAGGAGTACTCGTCGGCGATGTTCATGCCGCCGGTAAAGGCCACTCGCCGATCGATGACGAGGATCTTGCGATGGTCGCGGAAGGCCTGCCACCAGAGGTCGGGAAAGAGGCGGTGGAAGAGGTGCACCTCGATGCCGCGCGCCTCCATCTGCTTCCAGAAGGCGCCGGCGGTGGAGAACGAGCCGATGGCGTCGGCCAGCACGCGTACGGCGACGCCGCGGCCGGCGGCGCCGGCGAGGGCGGTGGCGAAGCGCTTGCCGGTGGAGTCGTCGGTGAAGATGTAGGCCTCGAGCAGCACCTCCTCGCGCGCCGTCTCGATGGCCGCCAGCATCGCCCGCGTCGCCTGCTCGCCGTCGCAGTAGACCTCGTAGCGATTGCCGGCACGCACCGGCGCGCCGCCGTCGATGCGCGACAGCAGGGCGGCGAAGCCGGGATCGCGCACTCCCTCCGGCAGCGCCCGCGCGAGCCGACCGACGTGCCGCGGCCGCAGCTCGCGCGGCAACGTGCGGCCCGGCCTAGGCCGCAGGAAGGCCTTGAGGGACGGCCTGTTCACGGTGGCGGGACTGTAGCAGGGAGTGTGCCTGGACGAGGTGGCGAACAGGCTGGTCGAGCGGCGCCTAGCCGCGACCCCGTCATTGCGAGGAGCGGAGCGACGAAGCAATCTCGACGTCGAGATCGCCACGGGCGCTGCGCGCCCTCGCGATGACGTGGGCCGCTCAGACGCTGGCGAGGTCCGCGGCAACGTGCGGCCCAGCCGCGGCCGGGAAGGCCTTGAGGGACGGCCTGTTCACGGTGGCGGGACTGCAGCAGGGAGCGTGCCTGGACGAGGTGGCGAACAGGCTGGTCGAGCGGCGCCTAGCCGCGACCCCGTCATTGCGAGGAGCGGAGCGACGAAGCAATCTCGACGTCGAGATCGCCAGGGGCGCTGCGCGCCCTCGCGATGACGTGGGCCGCTCAGACGCTGCCGAGGTCCGCGGCGAGGTCGCGCCAGTCTGGGTTGATGGATGCGATGAGAGCGAGCTTGCGTTGGCGTGAACCGGCCTTGATCTGCTTTTCGCGCTGGATGGCTTCGATTGCCGTCGGCCATGTTTCCACATACACCAGCCGGGTCACTCGGTAACGCTGGGCGAACCGACTACCGGCGCCGTTGCGGTGCTGCCAGAGTCGCTGGCGTAGGTCGCTCGTGACGCCGGTGTAGAGAACGGTGCGGGTGTGGTTGGTGAGGATGTAGACGTGGAACTGGCGCGCCATGTCTCACCTGAACGGGATTCAGCGATCGCAGCTTGCAGGGGCGGT
>DASYUP010000381.1:0-2723 GCA_036001185.1 Thermoanaerobaculia bacterium | reverse complement strand
GCAGGTCCTCGGTGGTGAAGGGGCGCACCTGCAACGGGCTGTCGACGTAGGCCATGCCGAGCACCCGCTCGCCGACCAGCAGCGGCACCGCCATGATCGAACGCACGCCGGAGAGGATCACCGACTCACGGTTCTTGAACCGCTCGTCGAGCTGGGCGTCGGTGGAGAGCACCGAGCGCCGTTCGTCGAGCACCTGGCGCTGGACCTCGCGGCTGATGTGCGGTGCCTGGCCGGCGGGTGGCTTGCGAGCGCCGTCGCGATAGCTCGCCGCCTGCAGGTGGGGCTCGCCGCTTTCTTCGTCGCGCAGCAACAGGAAGGCACGCTCGGCGGGAATGCCGTCGAAGACCAGCTCGAGGATGGTGGGCAGCACCTCCTCGAGCGCCGACGGCGAGAGCAGCGCCACGCCGACCTTGCTGATGAGCCCGAAGAGGTCGCGCGGCGGCACCGCCGCCGCGGTGCCGCTGCCGGTGGCCCGCTGCACCGAGGCGAGCAGCGCTGCCAGGTCGCGGCTGGTGCGCGCCTCCGGCGGGATCGCTTGCGAGGCCGGGCGAGTCACTTCCTCGCCGGAATCGAGGGTGAGCGAGGTCTCGCCGATGCGCACTCGGTCGCCGGGGAAGATCTGCACCGCGCCGCTGACCCGGTTGCCGTTGAGGTAGGTGCCGTTGCTGCTGCCGAGGTCGGAGAGCCAGCAGCCCTCGCCGTCGTGCCAGACCTCGGCGTGCAGGCGGGAGGCGAAGGGGTCGTCGATGGTGAGCTGCGCCCGCGGCGAGCGGCCGATGGAGAGGTGGCTGCGAGTGATCGGCACGTTGCCGACGAGGCGGGAGCCCACCTGCACGCGCAGGCCGTAGCGGCCGCTGACCTCACGCATCACCACGGCTCGCTCACCGGGATCACGCCGCCCTCCGCTCGAGCTCGCTGCAGTGGTGGTCCCGCCGCGCCTCGAGGTCGCGAATGACGGCGTGCTTGAAGCCGTGGCGGCCGGCCTGCTGCTGCAGCTCTGCCCGGTAGGCGGCGATGTCCAGCACCTCGAGGCGCATGGCGATGCGCTTGAAGGGTCGCGGCAGCAGCTCGCCGGGGTGCTGCACGTGATGCAGCCCGCCGCTGTAGGCGATGAGCATCTTGCCGTCGGGGATGCCGCGCAGCACGTCGGCGATGCCGCCGCGCACCGTCATCGGCTTGCCCTCGGCGTCGAGGCCGCCGGCGCGCTTCATCCGCCCCTCGGGGGCGATGACCACCAGCGAGCGCGGGCCGATGCGGTCGACCAGCTCCTGCCAGGTCTGGTCGCGCTGCCGGGTCACCGGCACCACGTCGGGCGCCACGAGGCGAAAGAAGCGGCCGACGAGCGGGCGGTTGAGCGTCTTTTCGGCCACCGGCACGACGGCGCGGCGGGCGACCTCGCGCAGCAGGCGATTCGGCACCCCGCCGGCGAGCAGCGGCTCGTAGAGGCTGGTGTGGTTGAGGATGGCGACCAGCCGCAGGTCGAGCCAGGGCTCGTCGGCCGGCTCGACCACCCAGTCGACGCGAATGTCGTAGAACGCACGGCTCACCCCCTTGATGGCGAGCAGCAGCGGGTAGGTGACGTAGAAGGACACCGCCAGGGCTCACGCAGGGGCATCGCTGCCCGCCGCGAAGCAAGGTCGAGGCCACTGCCGCGGTCGACGGCGTATTGTACCCGCGACGTCTATGGCGGAGCCGGCGCAGGGCGCAGCAGCGGCGGCGCGCACCTACCCGCGGTGGGTGGCCGCGCTGGCGCGCCTGCTGCTGCGGATCTTCTTCACCCAGGTCGAGGTGAGCGGGCAGATGGCGGTGCCCCTGGGCCGGCCGCTGCTCTACGTCGCCAACCACAACAACGGGCTCATCGATCCCGCCCTGGTGCTCGGCTTTCTGCCCGGCCGCCCGCGTTTCCTCGGCAAGAGCACGCTCTGGCGCAATCCCGTGGTGCGTCCCTTCCTCGCCCTCTTCCGGGTGATCCCGGTCTACCGGCCGCAGGACGACGGCTTCGATCCGGCCCGCAACGAGGAGTCGTTCCGCCGCTGCCGCGAGGTGCTGGCGGCGGGCGGCGCGGTGGCGCTCTTTCCCGAGGGTAAGAGCCACGCCGGTCCGGGCGTCGCCGAGCTGCGCACCGGCGCCGCGCGCATCGTCCTCGGGCTGCCGCTGGAGGTGCGGCGGCGGCTGGCAGTCGTGCCCGTCGGCCTGCTCTACGACGCGCCGGGCATCTTCCGCTCGCGGGTGTTGGTGCGCTGCGGCGAGCCGCTGGCCGAGGAAGCGATCGGCAGCGCCATCGCCGCAGGCGAGGCGGCCACGGAGGGCGGCACCGCGGCAGCGGTGCGCGCGCTCACGGCCGCCATCGCCGCCGCCCTCGACGAGGTGACCCTGGGCTACCGGTCGTGGGACGAGGCACGACTGCTCCAGCGCGCCGCCGACCTTTGGCTGCAGCCGGATCCCGCGCTGCCGGCGCAGCCGTCGCTGGGCGATCGCTTCGCGGCGCGCCGCCGGGTGCTGGCGCGCTACCGCGAGCTGGCGGCGAGTCGTCCCGGGCGACTGGACGCGCTGGCGGCGGCGCTGGCTGCCTACGACCGCCTGTTGCTTGCCTTCGACCTGCGCGACGCGCAGGTCGGCGCCGCCTATCCGCTGCCTTCCGTGTTCCGCTTCCTCGCCGAGTCGGTCTGGCTGCTGCTCGTGCGGGCGCCGCTAGCGCTCGTTGGCACCCTGCTCGGCTACAT
>DASYUP010000380.1:0-2909 GCA_036001185.1 Thermoanaerobaculia bacterium | reverse complement strand
GAGCACCACGTTGGGCAGCCCGTCGACGTTGCCGCGACGGTCGTGCACGGCGGGGAGGACGAAGGCATCGGCGGCGCGGAAGAGATCGGGGAGGGTGTCGCGCAGCACGGCGCCCGGGAAGTGGACGCGGCCGGCGAGCGGCGCCGCCTGGGCGCGAAAGCGCGGCAGCAGGTCGCCGGCGCCGGCGAGCACCACGTGGGCGGCGGGCAGGGCGGCGAGCAGGGCGGGCAGCTCCGGCAGCAGCACCTGGAACCCCTTCTTGGTGGCCATGCGGCCGAGGCCGAGCAGCAGCGGCGCCTCGGCTGGGATGCCCAGCCGCTGCCGCCAGAGGTGGCGACGGGCGGGATCGGGCCGGAAGGCGTCGGCGTCGACGCCGTAGGGGATCACCCGCGCCTGCTCGCGGTCGTAGCCGAGCGCGCAGACCCGATCCACCAGCTCGGGCGAGCAGCCGGTGACGAAGGAGGCACCGGCGAGGGTGCGGCGCACCCACGGGCGGGCGAGCCGGCGCTCGGCGAGGAAGACGTCGCTGCCGTGGATGCCGATGCCAAACGGCAGCCGCGAAGCGAGGCCGCGCGCCAGCGGGCCGTTGGGGAGCAGCCAGTGGGCCTGGATGCACTCCACCCCTATCCCCCCATCCCCCTGCCCCTCGAGGGGCAGGGGGCGCCCCCGCCCACCCATTGCGGCTGAGCGCCGCACAGCCCTCCGCACCGCCCTCCAGGCGCCGAGCGCATAGAGCGGCGCCATCAGCAGGGCGCCGGCGCGCACCTCCTCGTCGGCCGCCAGGCTGCGGCCGTAGCCGAAGATCTCCAGCGGCGCCGGGGCGTAGCGGAAGGTCTCGACCTCCACGCCGTCATCGACGCGTCGCGCCGGCAGCCCGCGGGTGTGGGGCGCCAGCACCCGCACGCGGTCGCCACCGCGCACGAGGGCGCGGGCGAGCTCGCGGATGAACGGCCCCGAGCTGTCCTCGGGCGTCCGCGGGTACGTCTGGGTGAGGAAGAGGATGTCCACGCCGTGGCGCGGGCCGCGCGCCGGCGGCATGCTATACAAGCGCGATGGCTTCCCCGGCCCTGGCTTCCGCCGCGGCGCCCGCGCAGCCGGTCGCCACCGCCGCGGCGGCCGCACCAACCGTGCGCCCGGCGGTGCTGCGGCCGACGCTGCTCGCCACGGCGGTCGGCGGCGCCCAGGGCGCTCTCCTCTACGGCGGCACGATCGGGTTGCTGCACGCCCTGCACAATCGCCTCGGCGTCTGGGATGCCCTCGTGCTGCTCCTGTGGACGCTCGTTATGTACGGCGTTGGCGGCGCGGTGGCCAGCGGCCTCTCCATGCTCGTCCTGCGCTGGCTGCGGCGGCTGCGCCGCCCGGTAGCCGCCCTGGCGACGGCCGGGCTGCGCCGCGACCTCTGGGTCGCCACCGCCGCCTTCCACTTCGTCTTCTGGCTCTTCACTGCCAGCTACGGCCTCACCTACGACGAGGCGCCACGTTGGGTCACCAGCGCCACGCCGATGCTCACCTTCCTGGTGCTGCGCAGCCTCGGCGTGCTGCTGGGGACGGCGGCCGCCGCCTGGCTGCTGCTCGCCCTCGGCGCGGCGCTCGCCCGCCGGCGCCGGCTGGGGCTCGTGCTCGCCGCGCTGGCGGCGCTGCTGCTCGTGGCGCAGGTCGGGGTGGCGCTCACCCATCCCGTCGCCGCTCCCGAGCGGCCGGCCCTGCCGAGCGGTTTCGGCGCCCCCACCGGGGTCAAGGTGGCAGTGGTCGGCGTCGACGGCGCCGACTGGCGGGTGGCGCTGCCCCTGGTGCGCGCCGGCCAGCTCCCCCACCTTGCGCGCCTGATGGCGGAAGGAACCTGGGGACCGCTCACCACCTTCCACGGCTCCAACTCGGCAGTGATCTGGGCTTCCATCTACAGCGGCCGGGTGCCGGCGACCCACGGCATCTTCGACTTCTACCGCATCCGGCTGGCCGGCATGAGCGACGCCTTCGACGGCGTCTACCCCGTGCACCGCACCTTCCTCAAGGAGGTGGCGCTGCGGCTGCAGCGCCTCGGCCTCGCCGCCGTCAATCCCATCGACCGCACCCACGTGAGGTCGCCGCTGATCTGGGAGGTGGCGCGCGCCGCCGGCCGCTCGGTGGGCGTCATCGACGGCTACTACTACTCCTATCCGGCGCCCCAGCTCGGCGACACCCGCAGCTTCTTCCTCGGTTACGGCAGCGACGGCCTCTGGCAGCAGACGCGCCGCGCCGGGCGGGTGCCGACCGCCGCCGAAGCTGCGCTGCAGGCCTGGCCGCCGGAGCTGCTGGCGCGCGAGGGGCGCTTTCTCGGCCTTCCCGACTTCACCTGGCAGGGCGCGGCGACGCTCGACCTGCTGGGCCGCTACCCCCAGCCGGACCTGCTGAGCGTCTACTCGCACCAGCCCGACGCCGTGCAGCACGTCTCCTGGCACAACTACGAGCCCGGCCGCTACTTCGGCGTGGACCGAGGACGGGCGGCGCGGCGCGACGGCATCGTGCCCTTCTACCGCGTGCTCGACGCCTACCTCGGCCGCCTGCAGGCGCGCCTGCAGCCCGGCACCGTGCTGGTGGTGGTCTCCGACCACGGCCACAGCCCAACGCTCTTTCACGCCATGGACACCCAGCACTGGCACGGGCCGCCGGGGATCCTGCTGCTGCACGGTGGCCCGGTGCGCGCCGGCCGGCTGCCGGCGGCGGCCAACGTTCTCGACGTCTACCCGACGCTGCTCTACCTGCTCGGCATCCCGCAGCCTGACGATGCCGACGGGCGCCTGCTCGCCGGCGTCGTCGATCCCGCCTGGCTGCGCGCCCACCCGCCGCAGCACGTGGCGAGCTGGGATGGCCTGCCGCCGCCGCGCACCGCCGCGCCGCCCGACGCCGAGCGCCGCCGGCAGGAGCTCGAG
>DASYUP010000379.1:0-3960 GCA_036001185.1 Thermoanaerobaculia bacterium | reverse complement strand
AGTGGCGAGCTGGAAGGTCCAGATCTCCAGCAGCAGCTGCAGCGCCACTGGCCAGCCGTAGCCCAGCACTTCGACGACCTCGCGCCGACGCCGCCCGCGCGCCCAGGCGCCGCGCCAGTCGAGGGGGTCGCCGCGACGCCGCATCCACAGCAGCAGCGCGACGGCGAGGAAGAGATGCGTCGTGGCGGTGGCCAGTCCCGACCCCACGACGCCCAGCGCCGGCAGCCCGTAACGACCGAAGATCAGCACCCAGTTGAGGAAGATGTTGACGGCGTTGCCGGCGAGGGTCACCCACATCGCCGGCAGTACGCTGCCCCGCGCCTGCAGGTACTGCCTGGCGACCAGGAACAGAAGAAGGAAGGGGAGGCCCGGCAGCTGCGCCAGCACGAAGCGTGCGGCTTCGTCGGTGAGCGCTGGCTGCTGGCCGAAGAGCCGCAGCGAGGGGCCGGTGAGCAGCCACAACAGGCCCACCGGCACGGTGGCCAGCAGCGCGATGGCGACGCCGCTACCGAAGGCCCCCTCGTAGCGCCGGCGATTGCCGGCCCCCCAGGCCTGCGTCGCCACCGGGTCGAGGCCGTAGAGCAGGCCCATCGCGAGCACCATGGTGCCCAGCGCCCAGACGCGGCCGAGCGAGGCGGCATCGAGCGCCGCCACGCTCACCCGCCCGAGCATCACCACGTCGACCACCATCAGCAGCATGGCGCCGAGCTGCGACAGCGTCGACGGCAAGGCCAGCGCCAGCAGCCGGCGCACGTGCGCGCCGAGCGGCGCCGGCTGCTCGCCGGCCGCGGTAGGCGCCGAGTGAGACGCGGAGTCGGGCGGGGCCATTGGCGGCCTATCATCGGCGAGGGCGCGCGTAGAGGGAAGGACGAGGGAAGCGCGGCGCCGCTATGATCCCGCGGTGCGGCGCTCGCGGCTGATCGTCTCCGTCGCTGCCCTCGTCGCCGGCGTGACGGCGCTGGCGGTCGCTCCGGCGGCGCTCGAGCTGCGCGACTGCGGCCTGGCGCAGCTCGAGAACGAGCAGCCGGCGGACGCCGCCGCCACCTTTCGCCAGCTGGTCAAGGTCGCCGCCGACGACCCTCTCGGCTGGGCCGACCTGGCGGTAGCCGAGCTGCGCCAGCGCGCGCCCGAGGCGCTCGAGCACGCCAAACACGCCCTGGCGCTCGCCCCCGGCCGCGCCGACCTGCTGGCCCTCGAGGCGGACGTGCTGCAGTGGAGCTCCCAGCCAGAGGCGGCGCTCCCCCTCTATCGCGCCGCGCTCGCCAAGGCGCCGCGCGACGTCGAGATCGCCTGGACGCTGTGGCGCCTCGCCGGCACCGCGACGGGCGACGATGCGGCGGCCGCCGGCCGCGAGGCCCTGGCGCGGCTCGTCGAGCTGCGACCCGACAACGCGGTGGTGGTCCTGCAGTCCGGACAGCAGGCCGTGCAACGTGGCGACCGCGCCGCCGCCAGCGCCGCCTTCCTGCGCCTGCGCGAGTTGCTCTGGCAGGTGCCGCCGCAGGCGCGGGCGGCCCTCGACCCGGTGATCGCCGCTCTCGAGAGCGGCGACGTGGCGCGGGCGCGGGTCCCGGCGTTGCGGCTGGAGAACGTGCTCAAGCCGACGGCGCTCTACCAGCAGGGCCTGCGCGAGCTGTCGACCGGCCTGCAGGCGCGGCCGGTCACCCGCTTCCGCGACGAGCCGCCGCCTACCACCTTCGGCGCGCCGGTCCCGGTCACCTGGGCCGCGCACGCCCTGGGTCCCGCGGCGGCGGCGGTCGCCGTGGCCGACTTCGATGGCGACGAGCGGCCCGACCTGGCGGTGGTCGTCGCGGGGCGGCTCGAGCTCCGGCTGGCGGCCGCGGGTTGGCAGGCGGTCGCGCGCGGCGCCGCCACCGGCGTCGAGCGCCTGATCGCCGTCGACCTCGACGACGACTTTTCCTGGGACCTCGTGGGGACAGGACCCGGCGGCCTCGTCGCCTGGCGAGGCGACGGCAAGGGGGGCCTCGCGCCGGCGACCGACGCCTTCGGTCTCGCCAAGGCCGCCGGGCGGGCGGCGGTAGCGCTCGACTTCGACGCCGAGGGGGACCTCGACCTCGCCGCCGGCGGCGACCGCGGCCTCGAGCTGCTGCGCAACGACCTCGCCGGGCCCCTGCAGGCGGTGGGCAAGCAGGCGCTCGTCGGCGCGCCGCCGCGGGCCGTCGATCTGGTGGCCAGCGATCTCGACCGCGACGGCGACCTCGACCTGCTGGTCGCCGGGCCCGGCGGCGTGACGCTGCTCGACAACCGGCGGCAGGGCACGCTCGCCTTTCTCGCCGCGCACGGGCTGCAGCAGGCGGCGCAGCCGGCCGGCCCTCTGCGCCGTCTCGCCACCGGTGATCTCGACGGCGACGGGCTCGTCGACGTCGTCGCCGGCGGCAGCGCCGTCGCCGTGCTGCGCAACCGCGGCGGGGGCTTCGAGCCGGGCGCGCGGCTCGACGCCGGCGGCGCCGTCGCCGACCTCTTGGCGTTCGACCTCGACAACGACGGCCGGCTCGACCTGGCGGCCGCCGGAGCGGGGGGGCTGGTGGTCTTCCCCCAGCAGGCCGCCGGGAGCTTCGCCCGCCAGAAGGTCGCCGGCGCTCCGGCCGGCCTCGCCGATCTCGCCGCCGCCGACCTCGACGGCGACGGCGATCTCGACCTGGTGGCGGCGGGCAACAAGGGCCTCGCCTGGCTGGAGAACCGCGGCGGCCACCGCAACCACTGGCTCGACGTGCGCCTGCACGCGCTGACGCAGGGCAACAGCAAGAACAACAGCTACGGCCTCGGCGCCACCGTCGAGGTGCGCGACGGCACCGCCTACCAGCTGCGCGAGGTGCAGGAAGGCGTCACCCACCTCGGCCTCGGCAGCCGCAACAGCGCCGACGTGTTGCGCGTGGTGTGGACCAACGGCGTACCGCAGGACCGGTTGCAAGTGCGCGGCGATCAGCGCCTGATCGAGGAGCAGGTGCTCAAGGGGAGCTGCCCCTTCCTCTACGCCTGGGACGGCCGCCAGGTGGCCTTCGTCACCGACCTGCTGTGGGGAGCGCCGATCGGGCTGCCGGTGGCGCCCGGGGTCTACGCCGGCGCCGACCCCGGCGAGCTGGTGAAGGTCGAGGGCGCGGCCCCGCTGACGTCCGATCTCGGCGCGCCGCGTTATGACCTGCGGCTCACCGAGGAGCTGTGGGAGGCGGCCTACTTCGACCAGGTGCGGCTGTGGGTGGTCGACGCGCCGGCGGGCGTCGAGGTGGCGAGCAACCTGCGCATCGTGCCCGGCGAGACGATGGGCGAGCGGGTGCTCGGCAGCCGCGAGGTCCGCCCGCTGGCCGCTGCCTGGGACGGCCGCGGCGCCGACGTCACCGCCGCCGTGCGCACGCGTGACGAGGTCTACGCCGATGGCTACGCCGCGAGCCCCTACCAGGGTGTTGCCGCGGCGCCCTGGGCATTCACCCTCGACCTCGGCGCCGCGCCGGCCGCCCCGCTGCGCCTGCTCCTCGACGGCTGGATCTTCCCCGCCGACGCCAGCCTCAACCTGGCGGTGGCGCAGCGGCGGGATCTCGCGCCGACAGCGCCGCGGCTCGAGGTGGAGACCGTGGCACCGGGCGAGAACACTCCGAGCTGGCGCGTGCTGATGGCGGCGATGGGATTCCCCGCCGGCAAGACCAAGACCATGGTGGTGGACACGCCGCCGCTTCCCGCCGGCGCGCACCGGCTGCGCATCGTCAGCGGACAGTGGTTGCACTGGGACCGCATCGCCTGGACGACGCGCCCCGACGACGCCGCTCCCCGGCTGGTCGCGCGGCTCGATCCCACCACCGCGGAGCTGCGCTTCCGCGGCTTCTCGCACCCGCTGCGCCGCTCCCCCAACGCGCCGCACGCCTACGACTACGCGCGGCGGCTCGAGGCCCCGCCGTGGCTGCCCTTCCCCGGTCGCTACACCCGCTACGGCGACGTGCGTGCGCTGCA
>DASYUP010000378.1:0-15775 GCA_036001185.1 Thermoanaerobaculia bacterium | reverse complement strand
ACGTCGCTTCGCTCCTCGCGATGACGTTGGCGCCGCGTTCGTCGAGATCGCTTCGTCGCTTCGCTTCTCGCGATGACGCTGGTGTGCGGGCGCTAGGCCGGCAGCTCGCCGGGCATCACCTCGTCGACGTAACACCAGACCCAGCGCTCGCCCGGCTCGAGCGAGCGGACGAGGGGGTGGGAGGAGGCGTGGAAGTGCTTGGTCGCGTGCCGGTTGGGCGAGGAGTCGCAGCAGGCGACGTGCCCGCAGGTGAGGCAGAGGCGCAGGTGCACCCACGTCGCGCCGATCTTCACGCAGTCCTCGCAGACGTGCTCGTCCGACTGCGTGATCTTGATTCGATCGAGATGGCGGCAGGCTGATGGCATGGTGTGTTTCCCCCTGCGCCTGCGACGCTATCAACCCTGTCAAGGCGGGAAAAAGCGGCCGCCCCCCGCGGAGCGGCCGAAGCTAGACGAGCTTGGTCACCTTCTCGGCCAGGCCCGTCTCACCGAGGATGACGGTGAGCTGGGCCTTGCCGGCGACCTTCTCCAGCACCTCGAGCTCGCGTAGGCGCATGAGCGCCGGGCTCGACTCGAAGATGCGCGCGGTGTTGGCCTGCGACCGCATGGCCGCGGTCTCCTCGCGCCGGGTGATGAGGTCGGCCTCGGCGGCCTTCTTCGCCTCGGTCACCCGGTTGAGCAGGGCCTTCATCTCGCCCGGCAGGATGACGTCCTTGATGCCAAGACCCGTCACCTGCAGACCGATGGCGCCCCCGCTCGCCCGTACCAGCGCCTCGAGCTCCTCGGCCACGCTCTCCTTCTCGGTGAGCAGGGCGTCGAGCTCGCGGGCGCCGATCACCGCCCGCAGCGCCAGCTGTGCCTCGCGGTAGAGCGACTGCTCGTACGACTCCACCGCGGCCACCGCCCGCGCCGGGTCGGCGACCCGGAAGGTGACGACCGCGTTGAGGCGCAGGGTCACCTTGTCGGCGGTCATGATCTCCTGACCGCCGACGTCGATGACCCGCTCGCGCATGTCGACCACCACGACCTGCAGCCGTACGACGTCCTTCCAGAACGCGTAGCGGCCCGGCTCGAGGGTGGCCGCGAGACGGCCGTCGACCATCACCAGCGCGACCTGGCCGGCCTCCACCTGCACCGCCTCGAGAAAGCGCGATGCCGGCGGGTGTGCCAGCACGGCGGCGAGCTGCGGGTGCTCGAAGCGCACGCTGCGCGCATCGATCACCTCCGCCCGCACCTGCCGGAACACCGTCCACGCCACCCACAGCCCGCGGCCGAGGATGGCGACGAAGCGGCCGTCCACCCACACCAGCGCCCGCTCGAAGTCGGCGAGATCGAGCACCCGCGCCTCGCTGCCGAGGGCGCCGCTCTTGACGATCACGTCGAGATCGCTCGAGGCGAGGAACGGGTCACGCACCGAGACGCGCTCCACCCGCACCCGCAGGAGCGGGTCGAACACCCAGTGCCGGCCCGGCCCCAGCACGCGCCGGAACACCCGGTCGCGGTACAGCAGGCCGCGCTCGTAGTCACGAACCTTGAACCACCGAAGCATGAGGATCACCTCCCAACCATGGGCCAGGGTCACCTGGCCCGTTACCCAGGGCCGGAAGGGGAGACGTCTCGCCCCTTCCGGCCCGCGTCGTGCCGCCCCTCCCGGGCGGGGCGGCGGGAATCGAAGAAACCTGGTGAACACCGGACCTGCGCGGCGAAGGGGTGACCTCCCCGAGGGCCCGCCCGCAGCCGCCGCCACGCGGTGGGTCGCGGAGCGACGGGTCCCGGCGGGCCTACTCGGCCACCCAGCTCACCCCTCACCGCACGGCGTCGCGGGCACGCCCGGGCGGTGGGTGGAGGGAGCGGGTGTGGCAGTTCGGCCCAGCGGCGACCCGGCGCTTCAAGGCGCCGCCCCGCGCTGCCGCGCGCCGCCGCCGCGCTCCCGGTGGAGTCGCGGCGCACGGCGCCGGCGGGCATTGGCCGGGACGAGCCCCCGGTTCGGTCGGTAAGAAACGTCGGGCCTTTTCAGGGCCTGTGAGTCTGGCGTGGGAGTCGAACCCACGACACCCGAGTTATTGGCTCGGTGCTCTATCCACTGAGCTAGCCAGTCGTTCTGACACCACCTTCGCTGGAACCCGTTCACGGAATGCGCGCCACCGATCACCAGAGTGAGGTCGCGCGCACCGCCGGCCCGGTGGAATCAGCTTTGTGATCGATCGTCGTCGTCTCTCCTCTCGTTGGCTGCAGAAAAACAAAGAGCCTTCCGAGGGAACACCCCGGAAGGCTCTGGTTTCGCAAGCGCGATGGCCTGAGGAACGAGCGCTCTAGGGAGATCCCTCGCAAGCCGGCGCGAACGAGCGCCGTTCGGCTTGCGGCACGAAGCCCAAGCCGCGGTGCTTCGCCGCGGGGCAGCTGGTCATGGTGTGGTCGAGCGCGTTCATCGTTCGTCGTTTCCTCTGTCGAGGGGGAGGGATTATCCAGATCGCGTCCGTGGCCGTCAACCCCCGCGGGCGAGAAATGCGCAGTTAGCCCTTGACGGTCCACCCGCGCGCCGCGAGCAGCGCGCGCAGCCTCTCGCGCTGGTCACCCTGGATCTCGACGCGCCCTTCGGCGACGGTGCCGCCGCTGCCGCAGGCGCGCTTGAGCTCGCTGGCGAGCTGGGCAAGGAAGGGCTGGTTACGCGGCAGGCCGTCGACGACGGTGACGGTCTTGCCCCCGCGGTGGGCACGCTCGAGGGAGAGACGCGCAACGACCTTGTCCGGCACCGGCTGGTCGGGCGGCGCCAGGTTCGAGGCGCACCGACAGTCGGCGATCGGCCAGCCGCACTGCGGGCAGACGCGACCGGTGGCGGTGGAGTAGACGGGGCGACCCTTGGCGCGTGTTGTCACCGGCAGAAACGTACCGTAATGGGCTCCTGCTGTGAACGCGGCAAGAGCCCGCCAAACGTCATCGCCAGGGCGCGCAGCGCCCGTGGCGATCTCGACGTCGAGATCGCCGCGTCGCTTCGCTCCTCGCGATGACGGGGTTGGTGTCCCGACGCCGTGGGCGATAGCGCTCCAGGATCGCCTCGCGCTGGCTCGCCGGCAGATACTTGACCGCCTCGCGGACCGTCACTCCCGAGGCCCGCGCTGCCCTCGGCAGCAGCCACGCGTAGACCTCGTCCGGCCGCTTCTTGCTGCGCTCGCGGAGCACCCAACCGATGGCCTTGCGGACGAAGAACTCCGGCTCGCCCAGGAGGCGGTCGGCGCGGCCCGCAAAGCGTGCGAAGTCCCCTTCGCCGCGGCGCAACGGCACCAGATGGGCGAGCAGCGCCGAGCGCTGAATCCAGAAGTCGGCGTCGCCGACCCAGCGATCGAGGGTGCGCTCGAGGCGTGGGTGGGCGGCGACCAGCGGGCCGACGACGCGCGGCGCCAGGGTGTCGACCAGCGCCCAGGTGCCCGACTCGCGCAGCAGACGCTCGAGAAGCGGCAGGTCGGCGGGCTGCAGTAGCGCCGCTCGCTCGGCCAGTAGCTCGGCGGCCGCCGCGCGGCGCTCGAAGACCGGCGTCTTCCACAGCCGCTCCACCAGCGCGATCAAGGTCTCCCGGTCGAGGTCGGGCTGCCGGGCGACTGGCCGCAGCGCCGCCCTCAGCGTGGGCAGGTCTGTCCCGTAGTGCTCGAGCTCGTGCTTGAGGTAGCGGCGGGCACCCTCGGCGCGCTCGGGGTCGCCGCCGGCCCGCAGGGCGGCGTCGAGCTGCCGCTCGAGCTGTGCGGCGCGAGTGCGCGAGGTGGTCGGCGCCATCGGCGCATTCTGGCGCGAGTGCGCCGGGACCGCGTCATGCGATCCCGGCGCCAATCCGGGAGGGGAGCGGCCTCAGCTCAGCAGGTGCAGCGTGAGCTCGGTCTTCTCGGCGGTCGCCTTGCCGATGATGCGGACGTGATCGACCTTGCGGGGCTGGCCGAAGTCGAGCAGCTCGTAGACCCCCTGGCGGTGGACCTTGTCGGAGAAGTCGACCACCTTGGCCTCGCCGTTGTCGAACACCACCTCGGCGAAGCTCACCTGCGCGGGCCCGTGGTCGATCTGCAGCACGAGCCGGCTGCCGACCTTGTCGACGTTCATCGTGAAGTCGGTCCACTCGTCGTCGCGATCGAGGTCCTCGTCGTCGGACCACACTTGGCGATCAGGCGAGATGGGGGCCGCCACCACCACGGCGCCGAAGGCCACCGGCGGCAGGTAGACGCGCGGGGCCACCCGTACGGCCACGGGCGGCGGGCGAACCACCACGTGCGGGAACGTGCGATGGATGGGGAAGCCGGTGCGCACGGCGACGCGGGTGCGATGGGGGCCGCGCACCACGCGGACGCGGGCGGCGCCGGCGGCGGAAGCCAGGGAAGTGACGGCCAAGAAGAGCAAAACCAGGCGGATAGCGCGTTTCATGGGGTCCTCCAATCTGCAAGGCATCCACCGACTTGAACCCACCAAGCCCGACAATCCTACGGTCAGCTCGGGGCGCCTGAGCCGAAGGAAACCCTGGCCCTTCCCACGCGTATAGGGGACAATCGACGGCCCGCTCCCGCGGACCGCCGGGGCCGCGGCCGGATCCCTTCCCACCGGCCGCGGCATTGTCGCGCCATCATCAACCCAGAGGAGTCGCCCTTGCCCGCGAAATCGTCTGCCGCTCGGATGCCGCTCGCCGCCTGCCTGCTGCTCGTCCTCGCCGCCGGCGCCCTGCGCGCCGCCGACGCGCCGTTCGTCACCAACGAGAGCGGGCTCGATCGCCGTAACCTCGACACCTCGGTATCGCCCTGCACCGACTTCTACCAGTACGCCAACGGCGGCTGGATGTCGCGCAACCCCATCCCCGCCGACCAGAGCTCCTGGTCGATCGGCGCCGAGATGCGCGAGCGCAACTACCTGGTGCTGCGCAAGATCCTCGAGGAGGCGGTGGCCGCCAACGCCGCGCCGGGCACCAACAAGCGCAAGGTCGCCGACTTCTGGCAGACCGCCATGGACACGGCGAAGCTCGAGAAGGAGGGCGCGGCGCCGCTCGCCGCTGGTCTGGCGCGGATCGACAAACTCGCCTCGGCGGCTGACATCGGGGCTTTCATGCGGCAGCTCACCCTACGCGGCAGCTCGACGGCCTTCGGCTTCGGCGTGCAGCAGGACCTCAAGCAGAGCGACCGCTATCTCATCTATGTCACCCAGGACGGCCTCGGGCTCCCCGATCGCGACTACTACACGCGCACCGACGACGAGTCGGCCAAGCTGCGCGAGAAGTACGTCGCCCACGTCGCCGCCATGCTGCAGTTGCTCGGCGACAAGCCGGAGGCGGCGCAGGGGGCGGCGCGCGACATCCTCGCCCTCGAGACCCGCCTCGCCAACGCCTCGCTCACCAACGTCGAGCTGCGCGACCCCTCCAGCTTCTACAACCCCAAGTCCCCCGCCGAGGCCGACGCGCTGACGCCGCACTTCTCGTGGAGCGCGCTCTTCAAGGAGGCCGGCATCGGCGAAGTGCAGACGTTCTCCTACGCCCACCCCAAGTTCTTCGCCGAGATGGACGCCGCCCTTGCCGACGTGCAGCTCCCCATCTGGAAGGCCTACCTGCGCTGGCAGCTCGTCCACGAGGCGGCGCCGTATCTCTCCGACGCCTTCGTGGAGAAGAACTTCGACTTCTACGGGCGCACCCTGCAGGGGGCTCTGGAGCTGCGCCCGCGCTGGAAGCGGGTCATCGACCAGACCAGCGGCAGCCTCGGTGAGGCCCTCGGCGAGGTCTACGTCGAGCGCGCCTTCCCGCCGGCCACCAAGCAGCGCGCCGACGAGATGATCCGCAACCTCTCGGCGGCCATCGGTGGTCGCGTCGCCAAGCTCGACTGGATGGGCGATGACACGCGCAAGCAGGCGCTCGCCAAGCTCGCCACCTACGACTACAAGATCGGCTACCCCAGCAAGTGGCGCGACTACTCGGCGCTGCAGATCGCCCGCGCCAGCTACCTCGCCAACGTCATGCAGGCGGCGACCTTCGAGGTGCGCCGCAATCTCAACAAGCTCGGCAAACCCATCGACCGCACCGAGTGGGGCATGGCGCCGCAGACGATCAACGCCTACTACAACCCGCTGAAGAACGAGATCGTCTTCCCGGCGGCGATCATGCAGCCGCCCCTCTTCGAGGGCACGGCGGACGACGCCATCAACTACGGCGCCATGGGGGCGATCATCGGCCACGAGTTCATGCACGGCTTCGACGACCAGGGCAGCCGCTTCGACGCCCAGGGCAACATGAAGAGCTGGTGGACCGACGAGGACCGCAAGCACTTCGAGGAGCGCACCGGCAAGCTGGTCACCGAATACGGCAACTTCGTGGCCATCGACGACCTGCACGTCAACGGCAAGCTCACCCTGGGCGAGAACATCGGCGACTTCTCGGGCGTGACGATGTCGTACCACGCGCTGGAGAACGCGCTGGCCGGCAAGGAGCGCAAGTCGATCGACGGGTTCACCCCCGAGCAGCGCTTCTTCCTCGCCTGGGCCCAGGGGTGGCGGCGCAACGCGCGCCCCGAGGCGGTCAAGCTGCAGGTGAACACCGATCCCCACTCGCCGTCGAAGTTCCGCGTCAACGGGCCGCTCGCCAACATGCCCGAGTTCGCCGCCGCCTTCGCCTGCAAGGCCGGCGACCCGATGGTGCTGCCGGCCGATCAGCGCGCGGTGATCTGGTAGACGGCGGCAGCGCCGCGAATCTGGTAGAAACGGCCTCGATGTGGATCAGTCTCATCGAGGTCCCCTACGACTGCGGCCGCCTCGGCGAGCGCATGGGCCGTGGCCCACTGGCGCTCGCCGAGACCCTGCCGGAGGCGCTCGCCGCCGAGGGGCACGACGTCGAGCTGCGGCCGGTGCGCCTGCCGGACGGCTTCTTCGCCGAGGTCGCGGCGGTGATCGCCCTGCAGCCCGAGGTGCGCCGCGAGGTGGCCGCCGCGAGCGCCGCGGGACGGCTGCCGGTCGTGCTTTCCGGCAACTGCGGCGTCGCCGCCCTCGGCACGGTGGCGGCGCTGGGCCCGGGCACCGGGGTGCTCTGGCTCGACGCCCATGCCGACTTCAATGTCCCGGAGACCTCGCCGTCGGGGTTCTTCGACGGCATGTCGATGGCCGCCATGGTGGGGCGGGGCTGGGCGGCGGTGCGGGAGTCGTTCATCGGTTTCACGCCGATTGCCGAGGAGCAGGTGGTGCTGCTCGGCGCCCGCGATCTCGACGAGGCGGAGCGCGAGGCGCTCGCCGCTTCGCCGGTCACCTGGATCCCGGCCGCCGAGGCGCGGCGCGACCCGGCACGGGTCCCGGCCGCGCTCGCCGCCCTGGCCCAGCGTGCCCGTCAGCTCTACGTCCATCTCGACCTCGACGTCCTCGACCCCGCCGAGCTGCGCGCCAACCGCTACGCCGTCGAGGGGGGCCTGGGCGTCGCCGAGGTGGTGGCAACGATCCGTGCCGCCGGCGAGCGGCTGCCGCTCGGCGCCGTCGCCATCACCGCCTACGATCCGCAGGTGGACGTCGAGCGCCGGGGACCCGAGGTGGCCGCCGAGCTCATCGCCGCGGCGGCCGAGGCAGCCAGGCGCGGTTGACCAGGTCATGAGGGCGTGGGGCGACCCGCCCCCTTGGCATCGATGCCGCCGCGTGCGATCCTCCGGGCAGGAGAGACATGAGTACCTCACTACCCGTCCTCTACGACTGCACCCGGTGCCCGGCCTACTGCTGCACCTATTCGCGCATCCAGGTCACCAAGCGCGACGTCAACCGGCTCGCCCGGCGGTTCGACATCACTCCCGAGGAAGCGTGGCAGCGCTTCACCGCCGCCGGCAAGGAGCCGGGCGAGCGCATCCTGCGCCACAAGAAGGACGAGCTCTTCGGCACCGCCTGCCGCTTCCTCGACCTCAAGACCCGGCGTTGCACCGTCTACGAGCACCGGCCCGCGGTCTGCCGCGACTATCCCGGCACCCGACGCTGCGGCTACTACGAGTTCCTCAAGTTCGAGCGCTCGGCGCAGGGTGACGAGAACGTGGTGATCACCGCCTGGGTCGCCGACGAGTAGAAGAAGGGCAGCAAGCAGCCCCGCAACCGGAACAGGTGTAATGCTCCGGTGATGGCGGGTCCAAGACGGGTGGCGATCGCCGGGGCCGGCGTCTTCGGCGCCGCGGCGGCGCTCGAGCTGCGGCGGCGTGGGTGGTCGGTGGTGCTGGTCGACCCCGAGGTGCCTCCGGCACCGCGGGCCGCCTCGACCGACGTCAGCAAAGTGGTGCGTCGCGAATACGGCAGCGACCGCTTCTACCTCGACATGGCGAGCGCGGCGATCGACGGCTGGCGGCGCTGGAACGCCGAGTGGCCGGCGCCCCTGTACCACGAGTGCGGCCTGCTCGCCCTCGCCGGCGGCTCGCTCGACGAGCCCGGATTCGCCGGCGACTCCTGGCGCAGCCTGCAAGCGGCCGGCTGCACGCCCGAGCGGCTCGACGTCGCCACCGTGCGGGAGCGCTTTCCCGCCTGGCGGGAAGGGAGCTACCCCGACCGCTTCTTCCACGCCGCCGCCGGGTGGGCGGAGAGCGGTCGCGTCGTCGAGCGGCTGGTGGCCCTCGGACGGGCCGCCGGCGTGGAGCTGCGACGCGACGGCGTGGCCGGCCTGCTCGCCGGCGACGGCGGCGTCCGCGGTCTGCGCACCGCGGCCGGGGCGGCGGTCGAGGCCGATCACACCCTGCTCGCGGCCGGGGTGTGGACCCCGCGGCTCGCCGGCCTCGAGTGGGGGATGTGGCCCACCGCCCATCCCGTCTTCCACCTCCGCCCGGCCGATCCCGACCTCTTCCGCGCCGAGCGCTTTCCCGTCTTCATGGCCGACATCGCCACCAGTGGCTGGTACGGCTTCCCCCTCCACCCGCGCGAGGGGGTGGTGAAGATCGCCGGCCACGGCGCTGGCCGTCGCGTCGAGCCCGACTTCGCGCGCACCGTCGGACACGAGGACGAGGCGCTGCTGCGCTCCTTCCTGCAGGAGCAGCTACCGGCTCTCGCCACGGCGCCGATCGTCGCCTCCCGTAGCTGCCTTTACTGCGACACCGCCGACGGCCACTTCTGGATCGACCGCGACCCCCGCCGCGCCGGCCTCACCGTGGCCAGCGGCGGCAGCGGCCACGCCTTCAAGTTCGCGCCACTGTTGGGGGAGGTCATCGCCGATGCCGTCGAGGCGCGGGAGAACCCGTGGCTGCCGCGCTTTCGGTGGCGCCGCGAGGCCCGTCCGTACGCGGGCGAGGAGGAGGCGCGGGCGCCGGGCTGAGTGGGGGGGATAGATCTCGACGCTGCAGCCACTTGCTGTAAACGGCTTCATGCGCTGTCGGCATTTTCGGCCGCAAGATTCCCCCCTCTGCCGGGTTTCACCGCCCAGCAGCTCGTAGAGGAGGTCGCACATGGGACGACTGGGGGGCGTGATCCTGGCGGTTCTGTCCTGGGGGGCGACGGCGCTCCTGGCGCAGGAGGCCCATCACCATCAGTCGCCGGCGTCCGCAAACGCCGGCAGCGCGCAGGTCGTGGAGGATCAGGCTGAGCAGACCGCGGATGCGGCCAAGAAGGGCGCCGTCGCCGCGCCGGTCTTCTCGCCGGCGCCCGGCTCCTACCCGACGGGCACGACGGTCGCGATCACCACCGCCACCGCCGGCGCCACCATCTACTACACGACCAACGGCACCAGCCCGTCGCGCAAGACCAGCCCGGCCTACCACGGGCCCATTCCGCGCACCGCCAAGATCACGCTCAAGGCCTTCGGCTACAAGAAGGGGATGGCGGCGAGCGCGGTGACGAGCGGCGTCTACACCGTCAGCGGCCCGCCGCCGCCACCCGACACCGGCGGCACCCTCTTCCTCGCCACGCTCACCCCGCAGGGCGCCGCCACCAGCAACGGCAGCGGCTCCTCGACCCTCACGCTGTCGACCAACGAGAGCGCGGCCTACCTGCGCTTCAGCTTCAGCGGCCTCTCGGGGCCGATCACCGGCGAGCACATCCACGGCCCCGACGGCGCCATCCTCTTCGACATCGACACCACGCCGCCGCAGAACGGCGTGTGGACCTGGCGCATCGCGCCGGTGGGCACCTACACCGCGGCGTCGATCGTCGCCGCCCTGCGCGGCGGTCAGTGCTACCTCAACCTGCACACCGCCGCCTACCCGGCGGGCGAGATCAAGGGCTACTTCCACCAATCCAACGGCAGCCAGACCTTCACCCCACCGCCGGCGCCGCCGCCGCTGCCGGGCGGGCCGCCCACCGCCGACGACGCCGCCCGCTTCCTCCTGCAGGCCACCTACGGCCCGCAGCCCGGCGAGGTCGAGGCGTTGCAGCAAAAGGGGTTCAGCCGCTGGCTCGACGAGCAGATGGGGCTGCCCCGGGCCTCACACCTCGCCACCTTCGATGCGCTCGCCGCCGAGGTGCCGCCCGACCAGAAACCCAACACCTCGCTCGTGCGCGAATCGTTCGTCGGCCAGGCGGTGCAGGGCAACGACCAGCTCCGCCAGCGCGTCACCTTCGCGCTCTCCGAGCTGTTCGTCGTCTCCGACGTCGACGCCGGGGTGCGCAACGGCCCCGATGGGCTGGCCTCCTACCTCGACCTGCTGGCGAGCCGCGCCTTCGGCAACTTCCGCGACCTGCTCGAGGCGGTGACCCTGTCGCCCACCATGGGCCAGTACCTCGACATGGCGGGAAGCAGCAAGTCGATCCCCGAGCGCGGCCTCAACCCCAACGAGAACTACGCTCGCGAGATCCTGCAGCTGTTCTCGATCGGCCTCTACGAGCTCCACCCCGACGGCACGCTGCGGCTGGATACCGACAACCAGCCCATCCCCACCTATGAGCAGGACGTGGTGAAGGCATTTGCCCGCGCCTTCACCGGCTGGACCTTCGGCGGCCAGAACCAGCGCATCCCCGACCGCTTCTTCCGCCCGCAGCGCAACTACCGCATCCCCATGGAGCCCTGGGACGCCTACCACGCCACCGACCAGAAGGTGCTGCTCGACAACAAGGTACTGCCTTCGGGCCTGTCGGCGCGGCAGGACCTCTCGCAGGCGCTCGACGTCATCTTCGACCACCCCAACGTCGGGCCCTTCTTCTGCCGCTTCATGATCCAGCGGCTGGTCACCGCCAACCCCAGCCCGAGCTACGTCTACCGCTGCGGCCAGGCCTTCGCCAACAACGGCGCCGGCGTGCGCGGCGACCTCGGCGCCGTGGTGCGCGAGATCCTCCTCGACTACGAGGCGCGCTCGACGACCACCCTCGCCCGCCCCGACGACGGCCACCTGCGCGAGCCGGTGGTGCGTCTGCTCGGCTTGCTGCGCACCTTCGATGCCACGCCGCGGCAGGGCCGCTGGCGCTTCAACTTCGACCGCGCGGGCGCGAGCGCCGGCGAGATCCCGCTGCGCGCGCCGACGGTATTCAACTTCTTCGAGCCGACCTTCGCGCTTCCCGGCGAGATCGCCCAGGCCGGCCTCGTCTCGCCCGAGTTCCAGATCTCCACCGAGACCACCGTCGTCGGCGCCGCCAACCTCGCCCAGGCGGTGCTCGGCAACGGCCGCAACGGCCCCTTCGCCTTCGTGCTGACGCCGTTCGTGCCGCCGCAGGTGGGGAGCGACGATGCCCTGCTCGACAAGGTCGACCTGCTGCTCTTCGCCGGCGGCATGAGCGACCAGACGCGCGCCATCCTCAAGACCGCGCTCGCCGACCCCGATTTCCCGCACGCCACGCCCGAGCAGAAGGTGGCAACGCTCTTCTGGCTCGCCGGCATCGCCCCCGAATCCGTGGTGCAGAAGTAGGAGGTGGAAGATGACCGAGATCCGCTCCACGCGCCGCTCGTTCCTGCGCCACTCCGCCTGCGCCGCGGTGGGGATGACGGCGCTCGCCAACACCATCTTCGACCTGCGGCGCATCGCCGCCGCGGCGACGGTGGGCGACTACAAGACCCTGGTGTGCGTCTTCCTCTACGGCGGCAACGACGCCAACAACCTGATCGTTCCCAGCAGCGGCAGCGACTACGCCGCCTACGCCGCCACCCGCGGCGCCCTGGCGCTGCCGCAGACCTCGCTGCTGGCGCTGCATCCGCTGTCGACGCCGCCGGGTGACTCGCGGCAGTGGGGGCTCCACCCCAGCCTCACCGGCCTGCAGGGGCTGTTCAACGGCGGCCACGCCGCCATCGTCGCCAACGTCGGCCCGCTGGTGGCGCCGGTCTCCCGCACCGAGTTCCTGGCCCGCACCGCCGCGGTGCCGCCGCAGCTCTTCTCGCACAGCGACCAGACCGTTCACTGGCAGACCTCGCTGCCCGACCAGCCGGCGAAGACCGGCTGGGGCGGCCGCACGGCGGACCTGCTGCGCTCGCTCAACCAGAACGCCCGCATCTCGATGTCGATCTCGGTGGCCGGCACCAACACCTTCGAGGTGGGCAACGTCGTCACCCAGTACCAGGTCTCTCCCGAGGGCCCCGTCGGGCTGACCTCCTACGTGCCCGCCGACCAGGGGGCCGATGCCTCTTCGAATGCGGTGCGCAATCTGCTCGGCAAGACCTACGGCAACCTCTTCGAGCGCGGCTACCGGGGCATCTTCCAGACCGCCCTCGACAGCCAGGAGCTGCTCTCCGGCGCCCTCGGCGGCGCGCCGGTGATCGCCACCGCCTTCCCCGACAGCGACCTCGCCGCCCAGCTCAAGATGGTCGCCCAGCTCATCTCCGTGCGCGAGACCCTCGGCCTGCACCGCCAGATCTTCTTCTGCGCCGCCCAGGGCTACGACACCCACGGCGGCCAGATCGGCACCAGCTCCCTCGACGGCACCCACGCCGACCTGCTGCTCGAGCTCGACGGCGCCTTCGCGGCCTTCAACGCCGCGATCGGCGAGCTCGGCGTCGCCGACACCGTCACCACCTTCACCGCCTCCGATTTCGGCCGCACCTACCTGCCCAACGACGACGGCTCCGACCATGGGTGGGGCGGCCACCACCTCGTCATGGGCGGCGCCGTGCGCGGCGGCCGCTTCTACGGCCAGATGCCGACGCTCGCGATCGCCGGCCCCAACGACGCCGGCGACGGCCGCTGGATCCCCACCACCTCGGTCGACGAGTACTCGGCGACCCTCGCCCGCTGGTTCGGGGTGGCGGACAGCGACATGTCGCTGGTGCTGCCGAATCTGGGGAGGTTTGCTAGCACGGATCTCGGGTTCATGGGGTGAGCGGCCGGCCGGCGATCGCTGGCGGCCGTGGCGTGGTCGCCGTCGCGGTGGCTATCGCCCGAGCTAGTGTGCGCCACCTTCCGCTGCCGCTCCCTGATCGGCTCCGTTGGTGCGGCGTGACGCCGCCGGGCTGGGAACGAACAGGCCGGCGAGAAAGCCCACCACGCTGGTGAACATCGAGAGGATCAACTCGGGCTTCACCTCGCCCTTGGCGGGCAGAAAGACGCCGATGGCGAGCGCCGCGAACGACCCCACCAGCACGAACGTGAAGCCCTGCACCACCATCATCCAAAGCTTGTTGCGAATCGGCGCGTCGGGCCTCGGCATGGCGGAATCTACGGCTGCCTCCTGCTCCGGCGCGGTGAGCGTCTTCAGGGTGTCGCTGGCGGTGTCCTGCCGATCGCCCGTCGACATCGATTTGATCGACTCCACCACGAGCCCTCGCAGCTCCGGCGAAGAGGCGCGAGCGGCTGCGGCTCGATAAAGGTCCGGGGCGTCCTCGCTGCCGACGACCGTCGGCAGCTGCTGCAGGAAGCTCTTCCGCTGCTCGGGCTGCAGCGCGGCGAGGTCGGCGAGCACGTTGGCTTCTTCGTTTGGCATGGCCTTCTCCTTTCGACGGTCACTTCTCCCACGGGAACTTGTACGAGATTCCCAGGTGCGCCCCCAGGTCATGCCGCTGGTCGGTGAGGAACTCCGGCTTGTTCGCGTAGCTGACGGTGAGCGGAAACGACACCTGTTTCGACAGCGGGAAGGTAAGGGTCCAGTTGGCTACCCAGCGGTTGGCGGTGCGTACCCCGTCCTTGGTGGTGCGCAGGCCATCGAGGGTGAGGTCCCAGCGTGCCTTGAGGGGAGAGGCGTCGTCCGACTTCGCTTCCAGTCCGGCCAGCGGAGCGTTGATCCTGCCCCCGAGATTGGAGGTGATCTGGCGACCCCACTGCAGCCGCACCTTCAGCTCGCGCCCGCTGGCGACGTGCAAGCCGTGGAAGTCAGCCGTCACCCCGGCCGGTAGGTCGAGACCCTTCACGTCGAACGCTCCCCGGCGGGTGTACGAGGCGGTGAGCACGAACTTGTCGGTGGCGAGCGTGCCAGCGTCGTCGGCGAATTGGCGCAGCCTGCCGGCGACGCACGGTGAGTTGCCATGGCAGGCGCGATAGAGGCTGTTGAGATTGGTCTGCCCGAAGTGGAGCTCGAGGGCGATGGCCTGCTCGGTGGGGGCGACCAGCTCTCCGGCGTCGCGGTACGAACCGGTGAGCGAAAGCTGCGGCTGGTTGTCCATCAGGGTTGCCAGGTTGCCGATGCCGGAGGCGAGATAGCGGGCCTTTGCGGCGGCGGTGGCCTCGGCGTCGTGCTGCGCAGCCTGACGGATGAGGGCGAGGACGTCCTGTTTCCGCTCGGCGGGAAGCGATCCCACGGTTGTCTGGAAGGCGTCGCCATTGGCGACCAGCGGTTTCAACGCCTCGCCGAGACGAAGGAAGATCTGGGGATCCTCCGGCGTGTCGGTGAGCAGGGCCCCGAGATCGTCGTCGTAAGTCCTCGGGTCCCGGCCCCAGCAGCGCTGCGCGCTGGCCAGCTTGCAGCTCGGGGTCTGGAAGGAATAGGACCCTGAGAGCGTGAGATCGTCGGTGTCCTCGAGCCGCTTCTTGAGCTCTTCGACGACGGCCGCCCGCTGCGCCGCTGGGATGGCGTCGGTCAGGCTCTTCGCCAGCTGTGGCTCGGAGGCGGTCAGCGTCCCGCCCAGCAAGTGTGGGCCGTGCCGCACCGGATTGAAGCGCACGACCAACGCCCGCCCATCCTTGGACTCTTCCACCGTGTTGACGGCAAACCCCAGCAGGTTGAGAAAATCCTCGTAGCCGGCGTGGATGCGCCCGGCAAAGGCTGCCGGGGCGGTGGTTGGAACGTTCGCGTTCTTGGTCGCCTCCTTCGCCTTCTCCTTGGCCGGAGCAGCCTGGGCGGCGAGCGCGACCATGTGGGGGTCATTGTCGAAATGGCAGTTGTAGACGTCAGCCAGGGAGGCCTGGCTGTCGGCTTCGATCTGCGTGCAGTCTTCGGCGAGGCCCGGCGCCGCTGCGCTCGCCATGAAAGCGGTCGCCAGCAGCAACGCCAGCGACGAACGAGAATGGTGGTTCATCGGTATGTCTCCTGCTATCTGATGACGGTCTTCCAGCTGCGCTCGACCACCGGCCCCTCGATGTCGGGGAGTGCCACCATCTTGTGGAAGCCCCCCGCACCCGGCGCGGCGAACGCGATGTCGACGCCCAGGCCGGCCTCGCCGCCCAGCCTCACCGCCGCTTTGACGATGAGGTCGTAGCCGAGGTCGTCGCCGAAGCGCAGGGTCACCCCCGCCTCCAGCTCTCCGGAATTCCATTGCCCGGCGGGGAACGGGCCGGTGGGCGTCCAGCGACGCAGGAATGCAACGTAGGTCAGCACGTCATCAGTCGGGGTGGTCTTCAAGCTCGCCGTGCAATCCGCTGGCTCCACGAACAGCGCCATCGTCTTCATCACGTCCTCCTGTGTTGTTGGCGGGGAGGACGGACACGGTCACCGGATTTCCACCGACAGTGGATTGACGTATAGTTCGCCTACAGCGG
>DASYUP010000377.1:0-1770 GCA_036001185.1 Thermoanaerobaculia bacterium | reverse complement strand
TCGCCGAGTCGGTGGGTATCGATCGCATCGCCGCCCTCGCCGAGGAGGCCGGCCTGCCGCGGGTGCCCCTGCAGCCGTCGGCGGCGCTCGGCGCCTCGGCGGCGACGCCGCTGCAGCTCACCGAGGCCTACACACCCTTCGCTACCCTCGGCACCCAGGTCAAGCCGCGCTTCGTCCTGCGCATCGAGAGCGCCGACGGCGACGAGCTGTGGAGCGCCGACGAGCAGCGCCCGCGCGACGTGCTCGACCCGGCGGTGGCCTACGTGGTCACCGACCTGCTGCGCGACGCCGTGCGCCGTGGCACCGGCGCCCCCGCCGCCGCGGTCGGCCTGCCGGTGCCGGCGGCGGGCAAGACCGGGACCACCAACGAGCGCCAGGACGTCTGGTTCGTCGGCTACACCCCCGACGTCGTGGGCACCGTCTGGATGGGCTTCGACCAGCCCCGCACCATCGTTCCCGGCGCCAGCGGCGGCACCCTGGCCGCGCCGGTGTGGGGGCGCATCGTACGCAACCTCTACACCCACCGACGCCGGCCCGGTGGCTGGTCGATGCCCTCGGGCGTCGTGCGGCGGATGGTCGACGCCGGCACCGGCGCGGTGCTCGCCGAGGGCTGTGCGCCGCCTTCCGGCCGCACCTATCCGGAGGTCTTCCTCGCCGCCTCCGAGCCGCCCACCACCTGCCCGTCGGGCAGCGAGGGCTGGTGGGCGCGACTGCAGGGCTGGTTCGGCCAGCAGCCGATGCCGCAGGCGGAGGCGACGCCGACGCCCTACTACGTCGAACCGCCGCCCGCCAACCCCGACCTCGAGGCGCTGCCCGAGTCGCCGCCGGATGGCACGCTCCCGCCGCCGACCGAGCAGCCGCCGAGCGGCACGCCGCCGACCCTCGAGCCCGCTCCCGCCAGCCCGACGGAGCCGCAGGCGCCGGCGCTGCCGCCGCGCACCCCGCCGCCGATCGAGCCCGCACCACAGCCGCCGGAGCCGCAGCCACACGCCAGCGCGGCACCGCCGGCGACCGAGCCGATCGAGCCCCCGGTGGCAGCCGAGGCGACGGCGACTCCGCCTCCACCGCGGCTCCACGGGCGCCCCTCGTAGGCTCGACGCCGTGCAGGCGCGAATGAGCCTGTAGGCTCACCCGCGTCGTGCGCGCTCCGGTCACCGAGCTCACCATCACGACTACCTGGGATGGCGCGCCGCTGGCGCCCACCGAGCAAGTGCGCGTGCGCCTCCATCTCTCCCAGGGCGCGCTGCACATTCGCGTCGACGCGCCGCTGCACGGCGACCCCCCACCGCTCGCTCCCCCAGGCCCCACCGATCGCCTCTGGGAGCACGAGGTCGTCGAGCTCTTCGTCGCCGCGGCCTCGCCGGCCGGGCCGCCCACCTACACCGAGATCGAGCTCGGCCCCGCCGGCCACCACCTCGTGCTGCAGCTACGCGGCGTGCGGCAGGTCGTCGCGGCGCGCCTGCCACTGCGCTTCCGCAGCCGCCGCCGCGGCGCCCGCTGGCTGGGAGCAGCCGCCGTCGAGCGCGACCTCCTGCCGCCACCTCCGTGGCGGATCAACGCCTTCGCCATCCACGGCGAGGGCGACGGCCGGCGCTACCTCGCGGCCTTCCCCCTGCCGGGCCCGCGCCCCGACTTCCACCAGCCGGCGCGGTTCCCCGCCGTGAGCCTGGCCGCGGCACGCTAAGCTAGTGGTCATGAGATCGACCCGTCCGCTGAGGCAACCATCACCACGGCACACCCTGATCTGTCTTGCGGCCGCTCTCGCCGTGA
>DASYUP010000376.1:0-7013 GCA_036001185.1 Thermoanaerobaculia bacterium | reverse complement strand
CGCCTCGTAGGCGCCGATGTCGCAGCCGTCGTCGGCGTTCGTGGCGGCGGCGTCGGCGACGCGCGTGTGGGTCGTGGGCCCGAAGTAGCCCCGCTGGTCCGCCACCTCGCCGGGGCAGCTCCCCTGGTCGATCGCCGGGCTCGCGGCGTCGAGCGCCGCGGTGGTCGTCGGGCCCCCGTTGGCGGCGAGCGGCAGCAGCCGCGCATCGAGGGGCGCGCCGACGTTGCCGACTAGGTCGCCATTGCCGTTCGGCTGGCCCACGGGGAAAGTGGCGGAGGCCGAGCCGTGGCGGATGCCGATGAGGTTGTGACCGGCGGTGACGATGTCGGCCCCCGCCAGGTCGGGCGCCGTGGTTGCGGCGTGGTCAAGGTTGCCGGCGAGCAGCGAGTTGGAGAGCGTGGTGTCCGACAGGTTGTCGAAGACCTTGAGCCCGCCGCCGTCGTCGTCGCCGTCGCCATCGGTGTCGGCCTCGTTGAGGGTGAAGGTGGAGCTGGTGATGGTGGTCGGCACGTCGTAGTTGATGGCCCCGTAGTAGCCGATGGCGATCGCCCCGCCGAACCCGCGGGCGCGGTTGGCGACGAAGGTCGAGCGCTCGATCGCCACGCTCCCCCACGCCCAGGCCGCCAGCGCGCCGCCGTGGCCGTCGTGGAACCAGTAGCCGAGATCGTCACCCTGCGCCTCGTTGGCCTCGAAGGTCGAGTCACGGATCACCAGATCGCCGCCGTTGGCGGCGATGGCGCCGCCGGCGCCGATGAGGTACATGTTGGTCACCAGGTTGTGGCGAAAGACGCAGCGCTCGATGGTGAGCGTGCTGCCCGCCTCGTAGATGGCGGCGCCGGCGTCGGGCGCCAGGTTGTCGGCGAAGACGACGTCCGTGAGCGTCACCGTCCCCTGGTTGAGCAGCAGCGCGCCGCCATCCCAGGCGCCGTAGCCCTGGTAGTCGCTGACTCCCCAGCCGCCGGTGAGCTCGAGCCCCTGCAGGGCGAAGGTGCGCGGCACGAGGGCGCTCTCCTGCCAGAGCACGAAGTGGCGCCCGAACCCCAGCGCCTCGATGCGCAACAGCGCCGAGCCCGGACCGGCGATCGTGGTGTCCCCGGTGAGCACTAGCTGGCCGTAGTTGAGGTAGATGGTGGAAGGGACCGGCAGCGTGAAGCGGATCTCGTCGCTGAGCGTGCCGGCCACACATTCGCCCGCCAGGCTCCCGCTCGCCAGGTCGTCGTTGGCAGCGTCGACCGCCTCGCGCAGGCTGCAGAAGCCGTCGTCGGCCGCCCCCAGGTCGTCCGCCGTGTTGACGACGATGATGACGGCGGCGAGCGAGCCGGGAGTGAGAAGCAGCGCCGCCAGGAGGACGGCAGCGGGGACGATACAGCACCGGGGAGACGTCGCGAGCATGGGCTAAGAACCCGCGAGGCGCCCGCTTCCTGCGCCAACGCCACAAACCGGCACCACGTGTACGCCGCCGGAGCCGCCCCGAGCTCTCGGTGCGACTCCGGCTGCCGAGGTCATGCCGCTAGGGGCAGGTTGCGAACGAGCTGGTGTCCTGGACCGGCAGGAAGGCCTGGCCCAGGTTGTTGACATAGGTCTTGGTGAAACCGTTGCTGGTGTCACGCACGGTGATGACCACTCGCTGGTTGGTGAGCCCGCCAGCGAACACCCAGAAGCGGTTGAACGGCGGCACGCAGGCGTTCAGGACCTTGAGCACCACTTCGACGTTGGACGCGGCAAAGAACCAGAAGTACCCGGTGTCGTCGGTCAGCTTGACGACTTGCGCGTTGCCGCTGGCGCTGTCCGTCTGCCAGGTGGCTGAGACCGCGAAGCGGTTGGCGGCGAGGCACATGGTGGTGGGCGACGGGGTGCAGGCCGTGGTCGAGATGCGCGGGTCGACGCGGACCGCCAGCGCCCGCGGGGCGTTGGTCGGGAATAGCGAGGAGCCGCTCGTCCAGCTGACGCCGTCATTGGTGCTGCCGTAGATCGACCGTTGCGTGGTGCTGACCGTGCGATCGCCGAAGAGCTCCACGAAGTAGCTGCCGGGCTGGTAGGCCAGCCAGCGCGCACCGACGTAGAAGCTCCCCGGCGGCAGGGTGAGGCTGACGCTCGTGAGGTCGACTCCATACCAGGCAAAGGAGGGAAAGACCGGGATGGCGTTGGCCGTTGCCGCCACCGAGCTCACGAGCGTCCCGGGGCTACCGCTCGGGCCGTTGTCGTCGTAGACCAGGACGTTGAAGGCCACGCTCGAGGGCGCGTAGATCGAGTTGCGGGTGAAACCGATGCACACCTGGTCGAGCCCCACCGTGCCAGCCGGCGGATCGATCTTCATCACCATCGAGGCTGGCGGAGTGCCGATGGCGTAGGCAGTCTCGAAGGACCCGTCATCGTAGACCACGCCGCCGCTGCAGGCAGCGGTGACGGTCTTGATCATGCCGGTCACTTGATCGGCGTGGGTCTGCAGGTCCAGCGGCAAAGCGGGCGCGGCCAAGCCCCTTCCCGCTGCCAAGCCCATGACGAAACACGCTGCGACACACTGGCGCACCATGGCATCACCCTCCTAGGGAAAGCTGCGTCAAGACCGCGGGACCGGTGCCGGCGATCCTAGCGCCGATCGCCGGCCACAGCGCAAGGGCCCACCGGCGACAACCTCGAGATGGTCATCGACCTCGCCCGACGTCGGCCCCCGTCCGCTAGAACGTGATTCCCAGCGTCACCACGTAAGCGCGCGGCGGCGAGAACGTCGTCCCCTTGCCGAAGTTGGGGTTGTTCGACGGTGACAGCAGCGGGTTGGCGCCCGGGTTCGCCGGGTTGAGTGGCGCGTTGAGCAGGTAGCGGTCGTCGACTTCGAGCGCCACCTGCTTGTCGAAGACGTTGAGCACCCGCCCCTCGAGCTCGAGGTCGACCGGCCCGAGGCGGAAGTCGTAAGCGGCCAGCAGGTCGAGGTTGAGCCAGCCGGGGGTGCGGCGCGAGCCCGCCTTCTCCAGGTATCGGAAGTAGGAGCTCGACACGTTGGTGGCCGGTTGGCCCCGCGCCTCCCAGGCGCTGCCGCTCTGGTAGCGCAGGTAAGTGCCGGCGCGTAGGTGGTCCCAGGGGACGATCGAGGCGAACAGCTTGGCGACGTGGGTGCGGTCGCCGCGCAGCAGCCCGTTGCGGTTGTCGGTGATCAGCACGCCGGGGCCGTCTTGCAGGATCGAGGAGTTGAAGAACAGCGAGTTGGCGTAGTCGACGTCCCAGTTGCCCTTGAACCTGCTCCAGGTGTAGCTGGCGTCGATCCACAGGTGCTTCCAGCGGTCGTCGATCGGCGTGCGGCGCACCTCGATGGTGGCCGCCTCGTAGCGCCGGTAGGCGCCCGGGAGCTGGGCGACGTGGAACGGCCCGTTGCCCAGGCCGTCGGCAGAGACGTCCTCGAAGATGTTGCCGACGTCGCGGTAGATGACGGAGGCCTCACCGGTCCAGTAGCGGCCGAGCGGCCGCCCGTAGCCGCCGGCGAATTCGTCGGTGTACATCGGGTCGAGGCCGGGGTCGATCTTCTTGTTCTGCGTGTTGGCCGCCGGCACCTCGTTCACCAGCGTGCCGCTGGTGTTGAAGGTCGCGCGGGTGGTGAAGATGCGCGTCGGCGAGGCGGCGCGGGTGAGCGACTTGTTCTCGGTGTTGTAGTAGCGGCCGGCGGAGAAGAACAGCCGGTCACCAAGCCGGGCCTGCGGTACGAAGGTGATTCCCAACCGCGGCTGGATCTGGTCGCTCCAGTCGAAGGTGAGGAGCCTGACCTTGGTCTTGGTGCCGGGCGTGGCGCCCAGCCCCTCGCCGAAATATTCGTCGCGGTTGGCGAGCACGCCGAGGATGAGGGTGGTGCGACCGCCCAGGCTCACCTGGTCCTGGACGAAGGCGCCCATCGTCTTCGAGCGGCCGGTGTGGGGCGGCTGCTGGGAGATGTAGTTGGCGGTGAAGAGCTGGCTGGTGGTGCTGAAGGTGATCGCGCCCCAGCCGTTGGCCCGCCGCTCGAGGCGCTCCTCCGCCTTCTCCCAGGAGATGCCGGCGCGCAGGTCGTGGTTGACTCCGAACCACCCCTGGAACGACTGCCATTGCAGCCGCGCCTCGTCACGCAGGAAGTCCTGGTTGTTGATGGCGAGCGAGTTGCCACCCACTGCCTGGCCCGGCGCGGTGGCGCCACCGACGACCAGCCCCGTGGCGGTGACGAAGTTGCCGACCAGGTCGGGGCGCGCCGGGTTGAACGCCGGCCGGTAGCCGAGGTCGGTGAGCGGATCGGTCGAGTTCTGCTCCTGGTCGTGGTTGTAGCGCCCCTCCAGGAGGCTGCTGCCGTTCACCATCCAGCTGCCGATGAAGGTGGCGATCAGGTAGTCGGTGGTGTCCTTGGTGGCCACGCTCGGATGGCTGGTCGATGTGATGTTGGCGTTGTCCGTATCGGTGCTGCGCGAACGTACCGCGCCATTGAGGAAGACCCGCGAGTGCGGCGCGGCGGTGAGCTTGGCGAAGTACTCATCGGTCTTCACGTCGAGGTCCGGCAGCGGCCCGAGGTTGTTGGTTCGCGCCGTGGTGGTGGTCTGCGGATAGCTCGCCGAGCCATAGAACCAGAGGCGGTCGTGGCGGATCGGCCCGCCGAGGGAGGCGGCAGTGGTCCGCCGGTCGATGGTCTGCTGGACCTGCCCGGTGTTGGCGTCGGCGCTCCAGTCGGCCGGCCGGTACTCGAAACGGGCGCGACCCTTGAAGTCGTTGCTGCCGCTGCGCGTCACCGCGTTGACCACCATGCCGCCGGTGCGGCCGAACTCGGCGGTGATGCCGGCACGCTTGAGGTTGACCTCGGCGATATCGAACCCTTCGATGTTGGGCAGGATGTCCCCGTAGTGGGGATTGGTGATGTTCACCCCGTCGACGAGGAAAGTGTTGTCGAGGCGTGAGCCGCCGGCATTGGGCGCCGTCCGGGTAGCGGGGATCTCGGCCACTCCCGGCGCCAGCTGGAAGAGGCCCTTGTAGTCGCGGCTGATCGGCAGGTCGTGCACCTGCTCGAGGGTGAAGTTCACCTCGATCTCTGCGGAGCGCGTGTCGATCAGCGGCCGCGCCGCCGCGACGGTGATCTCCTCGGTGATCGAGGTGGCGACCAGCAGGTCGAGCTGGGTGTCGCGATCGACCCCCACCACGGCCTGGCGCTCGCCGCTGCCGACGCCGCCGAGCGTGGCGGTCACTTGATAGACGCCCGGTGGCAGTCGCAGGATGGTGTAGCTGCCATCGTCGCGGCTGAGGGTCGAGCGGCCCGTCGGCAGCGCTTCGCCGGCGGCGGCCACCGTCGCCCCCGGCAACCCGGCGCCGTCGGCGGCGACCACCCGCCCCGAGATCGAGCCGGTCTCGGCAGCGCGCGCGACACCGGCGGCAGCGAGCAGGGGAACGATAGCCACCGCGGCAAATCGGATTTTGCCCATGTATGCCTCCCCGTTCGGTCGAAACCTGCAGGCCATGGTAACCGAAGGCGCCGCGACCCTGCGATAGACTGCGCCCCGCAACATGCGCGCCTCGCGCCGTCGGCAGCGTCCCACCCTTTCCTCGATGGGGTTCCGCGGACCCGCGGGGCCGGTCAGCAGATATCGCCGCTGATGGGCAGCCACGACATCGAGCGCGAGCTCGACGCCGACCGCCTGCGGCAGTTCACCAAGAAGCTGCTCACCGACCTGCGCGCCATCGAGAGGATGCTCGAGGGGGGCGCCATCGAGTCGGGCGTGCGACGCATCGGCGCCGAGCAGGAGCTCTTCCTCGTCGGCCCGCGCTGGGGCGCCTCCTGCAACAACCTGGAGATCCTCGCCGATCTCGCCGACGAGGCCCACTTCACCACCGAGCTGGGCCGCTTCAACCTCGAGTTCAACCTCGACCCCATGATGTGGGGCGGCGGCTGCCTCTCCACCATGGAGCAGCAGCTCGACGGCTACCTCGCCCGCGTGCGCGAAGCCGCCGAGCGGCACGGCACGCACGTGGTGATGACCGGCATCCTGCCGACGCTCGAGAAGGCGGACCTGACGCTGGCGCAGATGACGCCCAAGCCGCGGTACTTCGCCTTGAACGAGGCGATGACCCGGCTGCGCGGTGGCGCCTACATCTTCCACCTGAAGGGCCAGGACGAGCTCAAGCTCACCCACGACTCGGTGATGCTCGAGGCCTGCAACACCAGCTTCCAGGTCCACTTCCAGACCGGCCCCGAGGAGTTCGCGCGGCTCTACAACATCGCCCAGGCGGTGGCGGCGCCGGTGCTCGCCGCCGCCACCAATTCGCCGCTCCTGTTCGGCAAGCGCCTCTGGCGCGAGACCCGCATCGCCCTCTTCCAGCAGTCGGTCGACACTCGCGCCCCCACCTCGCACATGCGCGAGCAGAGCCCGCGCGTGCGCTTCGGCAAGGGTTGGATCGAGGAGTCGGTGATGGAGATCTTCCAGGAGGACGTCTCCCGCTTCCGCGTGCTGCTGGCGGCCGACGTCGAGGAGGACCCCTTCCACGTCCTCGCCGAGGGCGGGGTGCCGACGCTGCAGGCGCTGCGCCTCTTCAACGGCACCATCTACCGCTGGAACCGCCCCTGCTACGGCATCTCCGAGGGCAAGCCCCACCTGCGCATCGAGAACCGCGTGCTGCCCGCCGGGCCGTCGCTGGTCGACGAGGTCGCCAACGCCGCCCTCTGGCTGGGCCTGATGAGCGCCGTCTACGACCAGCACCGCGACATCCGCCAGGTGCTGCAGTTCGACCAGGTGAAGGAGAACTTCGTCGCCGCCGCCCGCCTCGGCCTCGGCGCCCACCTCTGGTGGATCGGCCACAAGGACGTGCCGGCGCGCGAGCTGCTGCTGGAAGAGCTGATCCCGCTCGCCCGCCACGGCCTCGAGCTCGGCAAGGTCGACGCCGCCGACGCCGACCGCTATCTCGGCGTGCTCACCGAGCGCGTCGAGAGCGGCAAGAGCGGCAGCCAGTGGCTGCTCGACTCCTTCACCGCCACCCGTGACCAGGGCACCCGCGCCGAGCGCCTGGCCGCCCTCGTC
>DASYUP010000375.1:0-6975 GCA_036001185.1 Thermoanaerobaculia bacterium | reverse complement strand
CCGCCGCCAGCGGCGATGCATCCACACCCATTGCTCGGGGCGGCGCCGGATCTGCTCCTCGATGCAGCGCGTCATCACCGCTGTCGCCTCGACCGGGTCGTCGGGGAGCTCGAGCGGCGGGTGGTAGCGCGCCAGGTGGCTGCCGTCGGCGAGCCGCTCGATGAAGGTGGGCACCACCGCCACTCCCTGCCGCAGCGCGATCTGCGCCGCCCCGAGGGGCGTGAACGCGGGCTTGCCGAAGAACGGTACCCAGGCCCCCTCCACCCGCGTGTCCTGGTCGATGAGCATGCCGAGGGCGCCGTCACCGCGCAGCGCCCGCAGCAGCTCGCGGGCGGCGGCGGCGCTGCCGCGGGCGATGGTGTGCGTGCCGTAGCGGGCGCGCAGCTGCGCCAGCACGGCGTCGAGTTGCGGCTCGCGCGCCTCGCGCGCCACGGTGGTGAGCGGCAGCCCGGCGCAGGGGATGGCCGCGGCGAGCAGCTCCCAGTTGCCGCAGTGGCCGGTGAGGATGAGGATCGAGCGGCCGGCCCGCCGCAGGGCCTCGATCTCCTCGCGTCCCTCCATGCGCACCCAGCGGCCGACCTCGGCGCAGTCGCCGCCCAGCAGCCGCAGGCACTCGAGCAGGGTGGTGCCGAAGTGGGCGAAGCAGGCGCGGCCGATCCGCCGGCGCTCCGCCGGCGCCAGCGCGGGAAAGGCGATCGCCAGGTGCTCGAGCGTGCGCCGGCGGTCGCGACGGGCGAGCGGCCAGGCGAGCTTGCCGAGCAGGGCGCCGAGGCGTTGGCTGCCGCGCCAGCCGAGCGGCTCTAGCAGCACGCGCAGCAGGCGGAGCAACGGCAAGGCGAGCGCGGCGCGCTGCCGGCGCCAGCGCGCGCGCCGGGTGGCGGGGTTGGTTTCTGACGAGCTGGCGCCGCTCAGAACAGCTCGAGCCGCCACAGGTCGTGCACGTGGACCACGCCCTGCAGCCGCCCCTCCTGGTCGCAGACCATCAGGGCGGTGATGCGATGGTCCTCCATCTTCTTGAGCGCCGCCGGGGCCAGCTCCTCGGCGTCGATGGTCTTCGGCGACCCCTTCATGCACTGGCCGGCGGTGCGCTCGAGAAGCTGCGCGTCGTGCTCGAGCAGGCGACGCAGGTCGCCGTCGGAGATGACGCCGGCGAGGCGGTCGTCGGCGTCGACGACGGCGGTGATGCCCAGCCCCTTCTTCGACATCTCGTAGATCGCCTCGCGCATCGGCGTGTCGGTGCGCACCTTGGGCAGCTGCTCGCCGGCGTGCATCAGCTCGCACACGCGCAGCAGGCGCTTGCCGAGCTGGCCGCCGGGGTGCAGGCGGGCGAAGTCCTCGTCGGTGAAGCCGCGCGCCTCCATGACCGCCATCGCCAAGGCGTCGCCGAGGGCGAGGGTAGCGGTGGTCGAGGCGGTGGGGGCGAGGTTGAGGGGGCAGGCTTCTTGGCGGATGGCGACCGACAGGTGAAGGTCGGCGAGGCGGGCGAGCGGGCTGCCGGGCTTGCCGGTGATGGCCACCAGCGGGATACCCAGCCGCTTGAGGGTTTCGACCAGCCGCACGATCTCCTCGGTGGTGCCGGAGTTGGAGGCGGCGAGCACGACGTCGCCGTCGACCAGCACCCCAAGGTCGCCATGGATGGCCTCGGCGGGGTGGAGGAAGAGCGCCGGCGTGCCGGTGGAAGAGAGGGTGGCCGCCACCTTCTGCATCACCAGCCCGCTCTTGCCCATGCCGGTGCAGACGACGCGGCCGCGGCACCCCCGCAGCAGCTCGACTGCCTGGTCGAAGGCCCCGTCGAGCTGCGGCAGGAGGTCGCGGATGGCCTGCGACTCGATCTCGAGGACCTCGCGCGCCACCTCCTGGGGAGGCCTGGGCGGCATGGCAGCGAGTATACCGGCGCGCCGTCGGCGCGCGGCTGCCGGCGGGGCTACCACAAGACGCGGTGGAAGGGCTTCGGCACGCCGGCTCGCCATAGCCGGATGAGGTCGAACTCGAGCCGGGGCCGATCGTCGGTCACCGGTGGGAAGGCCTCGACTGAGCGCGGATCGATCGGCCGCAGGGCGAGGAACCAGCCAAGCGGCACGTGCTCCCACTCGTCGACGTCGTGCAGCACGCGAGAGTCCTGGAGTCGCGCCCGCAGCCGCGCCTGATCGAGCGCGATGGGGTGCTCGGAGGCGAGGATGTGCATACCGATGGGCTGCAGCCCGCCCACGCCAGCGACGTAGGGGAAGGCGTCGGTGATGCTGCGCAGCAGCATGCTGAAGGTGCGCCTATCGGCGACTCCGGAGCCGCCGCGCGGGTAGGGGATCCATTGGGCGAATATGCCGCCCGGCTTGAGGCGGCTGCGGGCGAGACGCGTGAAGTCCCGCGAGTACAGGTTGTTGACCCCCGCCGAGTCGATGGGCGGCGGCGGATCGATGGTGATGACGTCGAAACGCTGTCGCGTGAGCTGCAGGAAGCTGCGGCCGTCGTCGATCACCACCCGGCCGCGGGGGTCGCGGCGCAGCGCCGCGGTGTCGGGGTGAAAGGTGGGGAAGGCGTCCGGGACTTGGCCCACCAGCTCGACGACGGTGACGCGGTGCCCGTGGCTCATTGCCGAGCGGAAGGTGGTGCCCATCCCGAAGCAGATGACGAGGGTCTCCTGCGGGTCGGGGTGGGCGATCAGCGGCAGGTGCGCCATCAGCTTGGTGGCGGTGACCAGGCGAGTCATGCCGACGGCGTTGACCGCCAGCACTGCGTGGAAGCGGTCGCCGTCGGGGGGGGAGAGGACGGTGGTGATTCCCTGCGGGCCGCGCTCGTGGAAGAGCACGCGCATGTCGGCGTGGGCGCGGCGGATGTGTTGGTCGTAGCCCCCCTCGCGCCGCTCGCGCCACAGTGCCCAGCCGCCCAGGGGCAGCGCCGCCAGCAGCAGCGCGGCGGCGAGCGGCCGGGTGGTGGCAAGCGGCGAGCCGGCGCCGGAGAGGGCCACCAAGGCGGCAGCGACCGCCGCGATCGCCGCGTAGCCGGCGGCGAGCACCAGCATCGCCTCGAGGAAGTCGAAGCGTGGGGCGATCAGCCAGCCGCCGACGAGCGCCCCGAGGACAGCGCCCAGCGTGTTCCAGGCGTAGGCACGGGCTGCCTGCTCGCCGCTCGCCTCCTCGCCGGCGGGGGCGAGCAGGCGGGTGGCGAGCGGGAAGACCGCCCCCGACAGCAGCGCCGAGGGCAGCAGCAGCGCCGCCGCCAAGGCGTAGACGGCGAGCAGCGAGGCCATGGTCAAGGGCACCGTCTCGTGCTGGGAGAAACGCGCCGCCAGGCCGTTGAAGGCGGGCACGGCGAGCAGCAGCCAACCGGCGGCGCCTAGCTGCGTGGCCACTAGCCAGGCCGCGAGGTGCCGCAGGCGGTCCATGACCAGAGACGGGAGGGCGCTGCCCGCGGCGATGCCGGTCAGGTAGACCGCTAGCATGAGAGCGAAGGCGTAGCTCGAGTTACCCACCAGCACCTCGAGCCAGCGCGTCCACAGCACCTCGCCGGCGAGCGCGGCGGCCCCGCTGGCGGTGAGCGCCAGCAGCGGCAGGGCGGCGCCGACGCCGCTCGCCGGGGCGGCACCCGTCCTGGCGGCGTCGCTCTCCGGCAGCTCGGCTAGCCGTTTGTCGACGCGCAGCGCGACGAGGCCGACGAGCAGGTTCAGCAGCGCCGCCAGCAGGGTGGTCTGGCGGATGCCCAGCAGCTCGATGCCGGCGAAGCCCACCAGCACCGAGCCGAGGGCGGCGCCGGCGGTGTTGACGGCGTAGAGGAGGCCGAGCCGCCAGCGCCGGCCCGGCAGACTGAGCCGCTTGAGCAAGGTGGTGAGCTGGGGCAGCGTGGCGCCCATCAGCGTCGTCGGCACCAGCAGCAGGGCGAAGGCCACGGCGGCCTTGGCGGCGAGCGCCACCGGCCGCGGCGAGTCGGTGTCGATCACCGCCCCGAGAGCCCGCTCGGCGGCGCTGGTGAGCAGCGGGAAGGCGAAGGCGAAGAGGCCGATCGCGACTTCGAGGAGGGCGTAGATGCGCAGCGGGCGCCGCACGCGCGACAGCGTGCGGCCGGCGGCCCAGCTGCCCAGCGCCAACCCCAGCATGAAGCTCGACAGGACGATGGAGACAGAGGCGACGGTGTTGCCGAGTACCAGTGCCAGCCAACGCGCCCACAGCACCTGGTAGGTCAGGCCGCAGGCGCCCGACGCGGTGAACAGCACATAGGCCGTCGCCGGCCGCAGTGGGGGAGAGGTCAGGGTGTCGCGAATGCGCGACAGTGTAACAACCCTGCCGTAGCCGGCCGTGTGGCCGTTTGACACCGACGGCACACCAGCGCCTGCCGCATCTCCAGCATCGACCGTTCGCCGGCCGCGAAACGCTTCGTCCCGCTGGCGAACACCATCCAGAGTGGTGGGGTGAGAGTCAACATGAGTAGCTGCAAGTGCTTCCCCTGATGGGCCAGGTGCGGCACGGGCCGTGCTAGCTGGCAAGAGCTGAAGCCCGAGCGCCACGCGCTCGGCGTTCTGGGAGGAGACGGAATGCCAGGGTCGAGCTCACCGGGGGAGCGGTTCCGGTTCTGGCGCTCGGGTACCGGCGCCGACCTGCGTCACGCCGTGCGGTCGCTCGTTCGCACCCCGGCGTTCACCCTCGCCGCCGTCCTCACCATGGCGCTCGGGGTGGGCGTCAACAGCGTCATCTTCAGCGCCGTTCACGGCGTGCTGCTGCGGCCGCTGGCCTATCCGCGGCCCGCCGAGCTGGTGGACGTGCGGGAGACCAGCGGCCGGGCCGGGACCTCGATCACGGCGGGGAGCGGCAGCTCGGTTTCCGCCGCCAGCCTGATGGACTACCGACGCGAGAGCCGTTCGTTCTCCGGCATGGCGGCCTACGCTCTGCAGCCGATGAATATGACCGGCGGCGAGCTGCCGCGCCGCGTCTGGGCGGAGCGGATCACGGCTAACTTCTTCGACGTGCTCGAGGTGGCGCCCGCCAAGGGCCGCTACCTGCGCGCCGGCGAGGACGCGTTCGGTGCCCGTCGCCTCGCCATCCTCGGCGACGAGCTGTGGCACGAGCTCGGCGCCGACCCGAACGTGGTCGGCCGCCCGCTGCGCCTCGACGACCAGACCTACGAGGTGATCGGCGTCGCCCCCGCCGGCTTCGCGGCGCCGAACGCGGAGACTCTCGGCGAGCCGATCGCCGTCTACGTGCCGACGGCATTTACGCCCGACCTGCTGTCCGCGGAGGGGCACGGTGACCACGAGCTCGACGTCATCGGCCGCCTCGCACCCGGCGCCGGGATCGACACCGCGCAACGCGAGCTAACGCGGATCTCGCGATCGCTCGAGGCCCGCTACCCGGGCACCAACCTGGGCGTGCGAGCCGTCATCCGCCCGCTGCATGAGGCCATCGTCGGCGAGGTGCGGACGCCGCTCCTGGTGCTTCTCGCGGCGGTGGGCCTGGTCTGGCTGGTGGCCTGTGTGAACCTGGCGAACCTCATGCTGGTGCGCGCGGTCGCCCGCCAGCGAGAGACGACGGTGCGTATCGCCCTCGGCGCCTCGCGGGGGCGCGTCATGCGGGCTCTCATCACCCACAGCGTCGTCATCGCCATCGCCGGCTGCGCCTGCGGGCTGGTTCTCGGAGTGGCGCTGCAGGCCCTGCTGCTGCGCTTCGCACCGCCCGACATTCCACGGCTGGATGCCATCGCCTTCGACGCGCCGGTGTTCGTGGTCACCTCGCTGTTGTCGCTTCTGGCGGGGATCGCCTTCGGCATCGTGCCGGCGTGGCGCGCATCGCTCACCCAGCCCGCGCAGTCGCTGCGCGCCAGCGAGCGCGGTTTGAGCAGCGCTGCGGTGCTGCGCTGGCAGCGCGCGCTGGTGGTGGCCGAGATCGCGCTCTCCTTCGTGCTGCTCGCCGGCAGCGGATTGCTGCTGCGCAGCCTGGCGACGGTGATGGGAGTGGATCTCGGCTTTCGCACCGACCACGTGCTGGCCGCCCTCGTGACGCTGCCGGACGGCCGCTACCCCGACGCTGAGGCCCGGCTACGCTTCTTCACCGCGCTCGAGGAGCGGCTCCGCGGCATGCCCGGCGTCGCCGGGGTGGCCTTCGCCAACCGGCTGCCGATGCGCGGCGGCTGGACCTCGGGAATCAACACCGACGCCTCCGCCGCCGACGCCACGGGCGACAGCATCGATACCGACATGCAGGCGGTCAACCCCGGCTACTTCGATGTCTTCGGCATCCGACTGCTGCGGGGCCGGGGCCTCACGGCTGGTGATCGCCAGGGGACGCCTTCGGTCGCCGTCGTCAACGAGGCGTTGGTGCGCCGGTTCTTCCCGGGTACCGAACCGCTGGGCCACCGCTTCCGGCGCGGGACGGCACCGTGGATCACCATCGTCGGCGTGGTCGCCGACATTCGCCGCGGGGGCAAGACCGCGGCGATGGTGCCCGAGGCCTACCTACCGGCCACGCAGACGGGCCTCTACCCCATGCACCTCGCCGACCTCGCGGTGCGCACGACCGGCGATCCGCTGGCCCTCGTCCCGGTCGTGCGGAGTGCGGTGCTGGCGGTCGATCCTGACCAGCCGGTGGCCAACGTGCGCACGATGGACGAGGTGGTGTCGCGCTCGCTGGCGATGCGCCGCTTCGAGGCGCTGCTGCTGGCGATCTTCGCCGCCACCGCGGTGGCGCTGGCCGTGGTGGGCATCTATGGGGTGGCGTCGTACTCCGTCAGCCAGCGGGCGCGCGAGTTCGGGTTGCGCACGGCGCTGGGTGCCCGCGCCGGGCAGGTGCTCCGCATGGTCCTCGGACAAGCGGCAGTGCTGGTGGCGACCGGGCTCGCCATCGGGTTGCTCGGGGCGCTCTGGCTCTCGCAGTACCTCCAGGCGCTGCTGTTCGGTGTCGCGCCGACGGACGTGCCGACCCTGACCGGCGTCGCCCTCGCCCTGGCGGCGGTCGCCGCCCTGGCGTGTGTGGTCCCGGCGCGACGGGCGGC
>DASYUP010000374.1:0-5748 GCA_036001185.1 Thermoanaerobaculia bacterium | reverse complement strand
CAGCGTCGTGCAGACCGTGCCCGGCCTGGCGCTGCTAGCGGTGATGGTGCCGCTGCTCGCCTGGCTGGGGGCGGCGCTGTCGCCGCTGGGAGTGAGCGTGCGCGCCATCGGCTTCCTGCCCGCCTTCCTCGCCCTCACCCTCTACAGCCTGCTGCCGATGCTGCGCAACACGGTGGCCGGCCTACGCGGCGTCGACCCGGCGGTGCGCGAGGCGGCGCGCGGCGTCGGCATGACCGACCGCCAGCAGCTGCTGCGCGTCGAGCTGCCGCTGGCGCTGCCGACGCTCATCGCCGGCCTGCGCACCGCCACCGTGTGGACCGTCGGCATGGCGACGCTGTCGACGCCGGTGGGCGCGCCCAGCCTGGGCAACCTCATCTTCGCCGGTCTGCAGACTCGCGACACCGGAGCCGTGCTCACCGGCTGCGCCGCCTCGGCGGCGCTGGCCCTGCTGCTCGACGGGCTGGTGCGGGCTATCGAGTTGGGGGTGACGCGCCGGCGCCGAGGTGTCGTCACCCTCGCGGCCGCCGGGCTGCTGGCGTTGATCGCCGGCGCCTTCTTGCCATGGAGCGGCACCAGCGAAGCGCCGCGACCCGGCGACGCCCGCCGCACCGCCGAGCGCGAGCCGCACGGCCCGGTGACGCTGGGCGCCAAGCCGTTCACCGAGTCGCTGCTCCTCGCCGAGGTGATGGCGCGCCAGGTGAGCCACCGCAGCGGCCACCCGACGCGTATCCTTCCAGCCCTCGGCTCGACGGTCGCCTGGGACGCCCTGCGCGCCGGCCAGCTCGACGCTTACGTCGACTACACCGGCACGCTTTGGGCGACGGTGCTCCACCGCAGCGGCGAGGGCCTCGACCGTCGCGCGGTGCTCGCCACCATCGCGCGCGAGCTGCCGGCACGGTTCGGCGTGCAGGTCGTCGGAGCGCTGGGCTTCGAGAACACCTATGCCCTGGCCATGCGCGAGAAAGATGCCGCCGCACGTGGTGTCACGCGCATCAGCGAGCTGGCACCGCTCGCCCCGCGGCTCGAGGTGGGGGGCGACTACGAGCTCTTCGGCCGCCCCGAGTGGCGCGCCATCACCACCACTTACGGGCTGCGCTTCGCGGCCCAGCGGGCCATGGACCCGTCGCTGATGTACGAGGCGATCGCCGCCGCCGAGGTGGACGTCATCGGCGCCTATTCGACCGACGGCCGCATCGCCGCCCTCCACCTGCGGCTGCTCGCCGACGACCGGCGGGTCATTCCGCCCTACGACGCAGTGTTGCTGGCCCGGCCGCGTCTCGCCGGCGAGCGGCCGGCGGTGTGGGCGGCGCTGCGCGCCCTGGTGGGCGCCATCGACCAGGCCACCATGCAACGGCTCAACCTCGAGGTCGACCAGCAGCACCGCACTCCGGCGACGGTGGCTGCCGACTTCGTCGCCACGCTCGACGCGCGGCGGCGGTGACGCACCGTCAAGGTGTGGCGGCGAGCAGCAGGGCCAAGGCGAGCAGGAGGGTGAGCAGACCGGCGGCGGCGCTGGGCGCGATGCTCAGCCAGAGCGCCAGCCCCGTCGATGGATTGGGGAACGAGGGGAGCGGCGCCGGCCCGGCGAACGAGAGCAACGGGCCTACCCGCGCCAGCGAGGCGCTGCCGGTGAGGGCCGCCGCGCGGGCGACCGGCGGTCTCGGCGGTGGCGTGTCGACGACGCCAGCGCCGGTGCTCGCCGGCGCCGGCGCGCCGGCCGGCGAGCGCCGCCAGGCGGCGAGACCGGCGAGCGCCTGCTCCCGCGCCTCCTGCGCTGCCGCCGCGGCGTCGGGGCGCTGCTCGGGCCGCGTCGCCTGCAGGCGGTCGAGCAGCGGAACGAGCGGCGACGGCGACCCAGCGAGCAGCGCGCGGCCGATGGCTCCTAGGGCCCAGAGATCGGCGGCCGGACCCAGCCTCCCGTCGCGACGCAGCTCGGGCGCGAGCCAATCCCCCATCGCCGCTGCCGCGACGGCGGCCGCCTGGACGGCCGGAGACGCCAGAGCCAGCACTCCGCAACCCACCACCACCACGCGTGGATCGCGCGGGCAGTCGGCGATCAGCCGCGCCGGCGGGGCGCCGGCGAGCAGCAGGCTCGCGGGCGTGAGCAACCCGTGCCAAAGGCCCAGCCGATGCGCCGCTGCCAGCCCGGCGAGCGCCTCGGCGAGCAGCAGGCGGCAGAGCAGCTCCGGAGCGGAGAGGTTGCCGGGGCGCGGCAGCAGCGCGCTGGCGCGCACGGCGCCGGGCGAGGGCAGCGCCAGCGCCGCCGGCTCGGCTGGCCCCTCCTCACCCCCGCCGCGAGCGGGCCGCCAGACGCGCGGCAGCGCCAGGTGGCGCTCCTCATGGCGCAAGCTCACCAGCGAGGCGGCGCGCTGGGCCGCGTCGGCGGCGAGCGCCTCCGCTGGCAGCGCAAAGAGCAGCCAGCGCTCCCCGCCGGCATCGGTCACCGAGCAGAGCGCCGCGCCGGCCTCGTCCCCGAGCTCGGCGAGCGGGCGCCAGCGGCGATGCACGACCGCCGCACCGGCGGCGAGCCGCGGCGCCACCACGCTCAGCACGGGCACGCTCCCCTCGGCGGGGCGAGCGGCGACGCACGCCATTGACGATGGGCATCGCGTGGCGCAAGATGGAAGCCGGACAGGCGCGACGGTCGCCGTCCTGCCGCCGCTGCGCCGGTCCCGGGTCCGCAAGGAACCACCGGATGACCATCCGCACCGCCGACTTCGCGATCCGCGTCGAGGCCTGCGAGGGGCACCGCGGCGAGCCGACGCCACGACGCTTCTTCGTCGGCCGGCGGCGCGTCGAGGTGGCCGAGGTGGTCGACTGCTGGCTGGGCCGCGAGCGCCGCTACTTCAAGGTGCGCGGCGACGACGGCGACCTCTACATCCTCCGGCACGAGGCACCCGGCGACCACTGGGAGCTCACCCTCTTCGCCAGCGCCGGCTCGCCGCTGCTGCCCACCTGAGCACGGCGCTGCCGCCGGCGACCGAAGGGAAGCGAGGGCGGCGGCTCTCACGGTGCGGGCTCCGCGGGCGGCGGCTGCAAGGGGGGAGCCAGCCGCAGACGCCGCCGGGCGTCTGCTCGCGCCGCTGGCCGTCGGTCGGTCGCAGCGCTCGCCACGGCAGGCTTTGCCGGCCCCCTTGCAATCCTTGGCCGTCCGATTCGCCATGGTCGACCCTACCCATGGTACGCCCGCTGCCGTCCCGGAACGGACCGAACACTCTCCGCTTCTGGACCCGGCGCTGGAACTCTCCTTGCACGGCCTGCCGGCAATGGCGGAACCACATGGTTGAACATGGCTGAAACGGGCGGCTGAAGACGTGCCTGAACCACGGGACCTCCGGCTGCAGGTGGCCGCGGCAAAGCCGCAGGACGTCGGCAAGGGGACCGCGCGGCTGGCCATCCAGGCCCTCGCCGTCAAGGAAGGCGACGTGGTGGAGATCGTCGGCAAGCGCACCACTGCCGCCATCGCCCTGCGCCCCTACCCCGAGGACGAGGGCCTCGAGATCGTCCGTCTCGACGGCCTGCAGCGCGCCAATGCCGACGTCTCGATCGGCGACCACGTGGAGATCCGGCCCGCCGACGCCAAGCCGGCGCGCCGCATCGTGCTGGCGCCGGCGCAGAAGAACCTGCGGCTCTCCGGCTCCGGCGAGGCGCTGCGCAAGACCTTGTTCGGGCGGCCGCTGCTCGCCGGCGACATCGTCTCCACCTCGGTCTACCAGCGCGCCCCCGGCGGCTTCGATCGCGGCAACTTCCCCGACGACGTCTTCCGCGCCTTCTTCGCCCAGCCCGCCTTTGCCCTGCAGGAGATCCGCCTGCGCGTCGTCTCGGTGACGCCGCGCGGCATCGTGCGGGTGGCCGAAGAGACCGACATCGAGCTGCTCCCCGAATACGTCGAGATGGAGGAGGCGCGGCGGGCCGAGGTCACCTACGACGACATCGGCGGCATCGGCGACACCATCACCCAGGTGCGCGAGATGATCGAGCTGCCGCTCAAGCACCCCGAGCTCTTCCAGCGGCTGGGCATCGACCCGCCGAAGGGAGTGCTGCTGCACGGGCCGCCGGGCACCGGCAAGACGCTGCTCGCCAAGGCGGTGGCCTCGGAGGCAGACGCCCACTTCTTCCCCATCGCCGGCCCCGAGATCATGGGCCGCTTCTACGGCGAGAGCGAGCAGCGGCTGCGCGAGGTCTTCCAGCAGGCCCAGCAGCAGGCGCCGTCGATCGTCTTCATCGACGAGCTCGACTCCATCGCCCCCAAGCGCGAGGAGGCCAAGGGCGAGGTGGAGCGCCGAGTGGTGGCGCAGCTGCTCACCCTCATGGACGGCATGCAGCCGCGCCAGAACGTGGTGATCATCGGCGCCACCAACCGCGTCAACGCCGTCGACGAGGCGCTGCGCCGCCCCGGCCGCTTCGATCGCGAGATCGTCATTGGCGTGCCCGACACCGCCGGGCGGCTGGAGATCCTCTCCATCCACACCCGCGGGATGCCGCTCGCCGAAGACGTCGAGCTCGCCGAGCTGGCGCGCATGACCTACGGCTTCGTCGGCGCCGACATGTCGGCGCTCGCCCGCGAGGCCGCCATCGAGGCGCTGCGCCGCAACCTGCCGGAGATTGACCTCGAGGCCAAGGAGATCCCCGTCGAGGTGCTGGAGCGGCTGCGGGTGACGCGCGACGACTTCATGGGCGCGCTCAAGCGCATCCACCCCTCGGCCCTGCGCGAGATCATGATCCAGGTCCCCGACGTCGGCTGGAACGACGTCGGCGGCCTCGAGGAGGCCAAGCGGGCGCTGCGCGAGGGGATCGAGCTGCCGCTCAAGCACCCCGAGGCCTTCCGTCGCCTCGGCATCCGGCCCGCCAAGGGCTTCCTGCTCTTCGGCCCACCGGGCACCGGCAAGACGCTGCTCGCCAAGGCGGTGGCGCGCGAGGCGGAGGCCAACTTCATCGCCACCAAGTCGGCCGACCTGCTGTCGAAGTGGTACGGCGAGTCGGAGCAGCAGGTGTCGCGGCTGTTTTCCCGCGCCCGCCAGGTGGCGCCGGCGGTGATCTTCATCGACGAGATCGACTCGCTGGCACCGGTGCGCGGCGGCGGCCTCGGCGAGCCGGCGGTCACCGAGCGCGTCGTCAACACCATCCTCGCCGAGATGGACGGCCTCGAGGAGCTGCAGGGGGTGGTGGTGGTGGGCGCCACCAACCGCCCGACCCTGCTCGACCCGGCGCTGCTGCGGCCGGGGCGGCTCGACGACCTCGTCTACGTACCGGTGCCCGAGCGCGACGCCCGGCGCACCATCCTCGGCATCCACACGGCCGCCATGCCGCTCGCCGCCGACGTCGACCTCGGCTCCCTCGCCGAGCGCACGCAGGGCTACACCGGCGCCGACCTCGAGGACCTGGTGCGGCGCGCCGGCCTGCACGCGCTGCGCGACGACCTCGCCAGCGCGGCGGTGACGATGAACCAGTTCGAGCTGGCGCTCGCCGAGACCCGCGCCTCGGTCACTCCCGAGATGGAGGAGGAGTATCGCCGTCTCATCGAGAGCCTCAAGCGCGAGCATCCGCGGGGTCTGCGCCGCATCGGCTTCGGTCGCGAGGAGCCCGCGCTCGGGCCGCCGCAGCCGCTGACGCTGACGGCGCCGGCACCGGCGGCACCGGGCCCGTCGCCGACGCCGCCGCTGGCCCGCGACTGAGCGCGCGGGCGACGAGCCGAGCCCGTGTGTCTCAAGAAAGCGGCGACGGCCCCCAGGCGACCACCGCCAGCCG
>DASYUP010000373.1:0-2678 GCA_036001185.1 Thermoanaerobaculia bacterium | reverse complement strand
TGTGCTGTCGCCGCCACTTTCTCGTTCGCCCACGGCCTGATCGTCTGGCCGATCGGGCTGCTCCTCGCCAGCCTGCAGAGGTCCCGGCGGCGCTTCTGGCTCACGGTCTGGGCGGCGGCCTTCGCCCTCACCTGCGCTGCCTACCTGTGGGGCTACCACGGAGGCCGTTTCCCGCGGGGCTACCTGTTGACCATCCTGCGCAAGCCGGCGGACGCCCTGAGGATGTACCTGGCGCTGGCAGGCAACAACTTCGGCGAAGGGCGCATCCCGGCGATGCTGGCGGCCGGTGCGGTGGTGCTTGTCGTGTCCTTGCTCGCCGTGGCAGCGCTCTGGCGCCTGCGCGGGCTGCGCTCCGATGACAATCCATGGTTGGCACTATGGCTGTTCTCGGCGGCCTCGATCTTCGCCGTCGTCCTCGGCCGCAGCCACGCGTGGCGGTACAACGTGACCGCCTCCCGTCACCTCAGCCTGGCCATTTTCGTGCCGATTGCCACGATCGTCCTGCTCGGCCGCGCGGGCGAGGAGCTGTGGCGTCGTGGCAGACGGACGCAGTTGGCGGCAGCAGCCGCCGGCCTGCTGCTCGCGACTGCCGCGACGCGCCAAGCCTGGGCGACCGCCCGCCTGGGGTGGGAGATCGGTGCCGCCAACCGCGACCTCAAGCTGCGGACGATCCCCTGCGTTCTCCACTATCGAACCGCCGATCGCGAGTGTCTGAGCAATCTCTACGTCGCCGACGGCGAGCTGGTGCGCCGTCGCGCCGCGATCCTCGAACGCTGGAAGCTGGGGCCGTTTGCGCACGCCGACGCGGCCGCCGCGGCGGCGGCGGTCCAGCTCGACGCCGCCGGCAGCGGACCAGGGCCTGCCCTGCGGGGCTCCGTCGACTTCGTCGGCGGCCGCGGCCCGGGTGGGGAGGACGGCGCGGCTGGGTCGCGCGAGCCGGTGGTCGCGGAAGGGTGGACGCTAGCCGGCGACGTGGCGCCGGCGGCGATCATCCTGGAGGTCGACGGCCGCTGGGTGGCCGCCAGCGCCGCTTTCTTTGCGCGCCCTGACGTCGGGAAGTTCTTTGGCCGCCCGGTGCCGCCTTGCGGGTGGCGTTTCGTCCTGCCGCCGGGGCAGCTCGCTGCTGGAGCGCACGTCTTGCGCGTGTTGGCGCTGGCTCCGGGGGCCCAGCAACCAGCGCTCATTGCCGGTGAGAAGATGCTCCGAGTGGTCCCAGCAGCCCCGGCTGCCGCGGCCACCCACCCCTGAAGTCCCAGCGCCCGCCAGGAGATCCGCGCCGCTTGAGCCACCGAGCCCGAAGATCTACCGACGGCCACGATCCGATCTGCCTGGTGGTCACTGGCATGCATCGGTCGGCTACCTCCCTGGTCGCCAGCCTGCTCCACGACGCCGGGGTGCCCATGGGGCCGGACCTCCTCGGGCCTGAGCTGGGCAACGCGCGTGGCCACTTCGAGGACCGCGGGTTCTTCGACTTCCACCAGCAGGCCCTCCTCGCCCGCGGTCGACTGCCGGTGATGGGCGGCGACTTCGCGTTCGCGCCCACCGCCGCCGAGACCCAGCGGGCGCTCGGCCTGGTTGCCGCGCGCCGCAAGAGTGGCCCCTGGGGTTTCAAGGATCCGCGAGCCTCTCTCTTTCTCGACTTCTGGCAGTCGCTGATTCCGGAAGCGTGCTTCCTGCTGCTCTATCGCCATCCGCTCGAGGTGCTTGCCTCCCTGGTCCGCCGTCGCGAGCCGCTCGCCGACCTCACCACGGGGCTCGCCGCCTGGCGGCTCTACAACCAGAAGATCCTGGCCTTCCGCCGGCAGCAGGAGGGCTGTGCGGTGCTGTGCCACGCGTATGCGGCGGTCGACCGCCCGCAGTCGCTGGCAGAGGCGATGTCCCAGCTCACCGGCGCGAGAGTGGAGATTGACTCGGCAGTGCGCGACCGCCTCTATCACGCCACCGAGCTGAGCCGGCTCGACCTCGCAGGCCCCATCGGCCAGCGCTTCGCGCGGCTGTTTCCGGAGCTCGACGCGCTCTACCAGGAGCTCGAGTCCGTCGCCGATCTGCCGGCGCCGGGCGATACGGCCGCCAACATCGGGATGGCGTGCCAGCCATCGACCGCGCCGTTCTCGTCCGTCCTCTCTGCGGCGACTCATGTCGGGGCGTCGAGAACGCCAGAAGTCGATCGGCGATTGGCTCTCGTCGAGCTGATGGGCGAGATCGACGCACCGGCTCTTGCCGCGGCCATGGAGCAGACCGGGCGCCTGCTGGCGAAGCTGCTCGCCCAGCACGTCGAGGGCCGCGACAGCGGGGCGCCGTCGGTCATCCAGCGCGCCGGCAGCGAGGAACTCGCCGGTCCGGTGGCGGCGCTGCGCGACCAGCTCCTCGAACGCCTCGCGGCTCAGCACCCGCCCCCGCCGCTGCCGGCTGCGGCGGCAGCCCCGCTGGCCAGCGTGATCGTCGTCAACTTCAACGGGGCGGCGTGCATCGCCCGCTGTCTCGACTGTCTCCTTCGCCAGACCTACTCGCGCTTCGAGATCGTCGTCGTCGACAACGGTTCGACCGATGGCAGCCTTGCGCTCCTCGAAGCATACGCGGCGAAGGGCGAGATCCGGCTGGTGCGCAGCCCCCGCAACCGAGGCTGCGCCGGGGGCCGCAATCTGGGGTTCCGCCACGCCAGGGGGGAGCTCATCGCC
>DASYUP010000372.1:0-2338 GCA_036001185.1 Thermoanaerobaculia bacterium | reverse complement strand
GCACCGCGGCGAGCGCCAGGGCCCAGGAGGCCGCGCGCCGCGGCGGGGGCGGCGCCGCCACCGGGGGACCCGGGCGCCGACTGCGAGCGGGAGCGGCCGGCTCGGCGGTCGCGACCGGCACCTCGGCGGTGATCGGCGGGGTGCGGGGCAGCGGCGGATCGAGCAGGCCGTCGGGACCGGCCGGCGCCGCCGGGCGCGCGGCGGCGACCGCCGGCAGGGGCGGCATCACCAGCACCGTCTCGTCCCCCTGCAGCCGCGACAGCAGGCGCTCGCGACCGGCGGCGGTGGCGGCCTCGGCGGGGAGCACCCACGCGAGGGTGGCAAGCGCCTCGAGCTGATGCCGGCGGACGGCGGTCGTCGCCTCGTCCTCTGCCGCCAGGCGCGCTTCGAGCTCGGCGAGCGGCGCCTCGAGCACCGCCAGCATCGCCTCCAGACCGAGGGCTTCGGGTTGGTCGATCTCGCTCACAACAGCTCGCGCACCTCGTCACGCAGCGATTCGCGCAGCTTGCGCATTGCCAGCAGCGTGCGCGTCTTCACGGTGCCCAACGGGATCGCCGTCGAGTCGGCGATCTCGCGCTGCGACAGGCCACCGTAGAAGGCCAGCTCCAGCACCTCGCGCTGCTCCGCCGGCAGCGCCGCGAGCGCCTTCGCCAGCCGCGCCTGCCGCTCTTCGTACCATACGGCCCGCGGCCCTTCCGGGGATGCATGGGAGGCCTCGGCAGGCGGCTCGGCGGCCACCGCCGCCACCGCCCGCTGGCGCACGCCGCGGCTGCGCAGCAGGTCGATGGCGCGGCTGCGGGCGAGCAGCACCAGCCAGGTGGACACCGACGAGCGCCGCGGGTCGTAGCGACTGGCCTGCGCCCACACCTGGATGAACGCTTCCTGCACCACCTCTTCGGCGTCGGCGGCGTTGCCGAGGATGCGGCGGGTGAGCGCCATCAGCAGCGGCGCGAAACGGTCGTAGAGCGCCGCCAGCGCCTCCTGCCGGCGATCGGCGATGCGGTGGACCAGCTCGGTGTCGGGGAGCTCGCGCAGCGCGGTCGTGGGCGCCGGCGCGGGTTCGCTGCCGGAGGGGCACACCGGCGGTACAGTAACACGCAGCGATGAGCAGCTCCCTGGGCGCGCAGAGAGGGCCGCAGATCGGCGTGGTCGGCGCCGCCGAGTGCGGGCCCGATCTCGCCGCGCTGGCCACCGACGTCGGCGCCGGCCTGGCGCGCGCCGGCGTCGTGCTGCTCACCGGCGGCCGGTCGGGAGTGATGGCGGCGGCGAGCGCCGGTGCCCGCCGCGCCGGCGGCCTGGTCATCGGCGTGCTCCCTGGCGGCGACGCCGCGGCGACGCCGCCGAACCCCGACGTCGAGGTGGCGCTGTTCACCGGCCTCGGCCAGGCACGCAACCAGGTGCTGGCGCTGTCGGCGGCGGCGGTGATCGCCATCGGCGGCGGCTGGGGCACGCTCTCCGAGATCGCCATCGCGCTCAAGCACAGGGTGCCGGTGGTGGCGCTACGCAGCTGGCGGCTCGCCCGCCCCGACGGCGCCGCCGAGCCGCTGTTCCACGAGCTGGCAGAGGGCACCGCGGCCGAGGCAGTGGATCTCGCCCTCGCCCTCGCACTGGGCCGCTGAGCTCGTGTGCGGCGCACGGGCCGGCAGCCCGGAGCGCCTCGATCTCCGCGTCAACAGCAGCGAGGTGCTAGGCTACCGACGATTCGCCACCGCCGCGCCTCCAGGAGCTCTCCGCATGAGACCTTCGCTCCGCTTCCTGGCGCCCGTCCTGCTCGCCGTGGCACTACCGGCCGCGGCGCTCGCCGCCAAGGCCAACGTCGAGATCACCAACCATTCCGACTGGGCGATCTACCACTTCTACCTGTCGTCGACCGACGAGCGGCGGTGGGGGCCCGACCAGCTCGGCGACGAGGTCATCGGCAGCGGCGAGTCCTTCGTCCTCCGCGGCGTGCCGTGCGACAGCTACGACGTCAAGCTCGTCGACGAGCACGGCGACCAGTGCGTGGTGCCCGCCGTCGACATCTGCGGCAAGCGGCAGACCTGGACGATCACCCGCGACGACCTGCTCGACTGCGAGCGGCAGGGCAGCTAGTCGGCGGCGGGCAGCGGCAACGGCCGCCCCCCCTCGTCGACGTGGACGAACACCACCTCCGCCTCGGTGACCTTGACGCGCGTGCCGCGCGTCCGCGCCCGCTCCGCCTCCACCACCACCTTGACGCTCACCGAGGTGTGCCCGACGCGCAAGGTCTCGGTATAGAAGCTCACCAAATCACCAACGAACACCGGCTGGTGAAACTCCACCTCCCGCATCGCCACTGTGACGAACCGCCCGCTCGCGC
>DASYUP010000371.1:0-5926 GCA_036001185.1 Thermoanaerobaculia bacterium | reverse complement strand
CTTCCGCGCCGAGCTTGCAGTGGGGTACCGCTAGGAGAGACCGCCGGCGGCCAGCGCGCGCTCGATGAACCGTTGCAACCGCGCCTGATCCTCCGCGGCGGTGTCGGCGAAGGCGAGGCCGATGCGGAAGACCTCATGGCTCGAGAAGTCGGGGCCGAGGAAGACGACGTAGGCCGGGCTGCGGAAGGGGCCCTCGTCGAGCTCGAGCGTGACGTGCACCCGCTGCTCGAGCGCGAGCTCGACCGGCACGCGGATGAGGGCGCCACCGGCGGAGAGCTTGAGCGTCTCGAAGGTGCGGAAGCCGTCGAGGACGCCAGGAAGATCGCTGACGTCGTAGCGCGGGTGCCGTCGCCGGTCCTCGGCCTCTTGCTGCAGGGGATCACTGTCGCTCATCGGGAGCCGGCAGCATACTGCGGTCGCCGGCCGCTGTCTCTAGTCGTCACCGCGAGCCGCAGCGGAGGGTCCCGTGTCACATTGGCAGCGAGTGTGAACTAGGGCACCCTCCAGGGGTGCCTTTCTGTGTATGATGCCACATCCCTTCGCTGCAGCCAGCACTCCCTGGAGGCGGCGTTTCGTCTTTACCTGTCCTCCGCTGCCACGGCATCCTGGAGTGCCGGAGCGGCGTATGTTGCCGATCCCACAGGAGGAGACCGTGAGCAGGGAATCGGAGAATCACCACATCTCGCGCATCGACCAGGAGTCGAAGAACCAGCACGGCTGGTACGTCCGCATGCGCTTCCGCGGGCAACCGATCAGTCGCTTCTTCTCCGACCAGAAGTACTCCGGCACGCAGCTGGCGCTGGAGGCCGCCCAGGAGTGGCGCGACCGCACCTTCCGCGAGCTCGGGCGCCCCTCGACGCGACGACGGGTGGTCAAGCTCGGCAAGCCCAACCAGGGCATCCGCCGCGTCGACGGGCCGCACGGTCCGGTCTACGAAGTGACCTGGGCGCCGGCGCCCGGCAAGGTCTCGCGCACCACGGTGTCGATCAATCGCCATGGCGAGGATGGGGCCTTCCTGATGGCGTTGAAGATCCGCCGCGACAAGGAGCGCGAGATCTACGGCGCAGTGCTCTAGCCGGTAGCCCGAAGGGAATCGCGGCCGGCGGCGTATCCTCGGATCGCCGATGAATATCGCGCCGCCTCATCACCAGCCCCATCGTCATCCGCCAGCTCCCGGCGCGGAACCGGCCCACGAGCACGGCCGCGGCGGGCTGCACTTCCACCCGCACTCGGCCGCCGGCGCGCGGAGCGATCGCCGCGGCAGCCGCCGCCGGCTCGCCGTCACGCTGGCGCTGGTGGTCGGCTACATGGGCGCCGAGATCGTCGGCGGCTGGCTCACCAACTCTCTCGCCCTGCTCGCCGATGCGGGCCACATGCTCTCCGACGCGGCGGCGCTCGCCCTGTCGCTCTTCGCCCTGTGGATCGGCGACCGCCGGCCGCCCAGCGCGCTGCGCACCTACGGCTACTACCGCGCCGAGATCCTCGCCGCCCTCGCCAACGGCGCCGCGCTGGTCGCCATCGCCACGCTGGTCGCCGCCGACGCCGTGGCGCGGCTGCGCGCGCCGCCGGCGGTGCACGCGGGCGGCATGCTCGCCGTCGCCGCCGGCGGCCTGGTGGTCAACGCCGTCTCGCTGGCGCTGCTGCACGGCAGCCGCGACGAGAGCCTCAACCTGCGCGGCGCCTGGCTGCACGTGTGGACCGACGCGCTGGGCAGCGTGCAGGTGATGGTCGCCGCGGCGCTGGTCTGGTGGCTGGGCTGGCGGTGGGCCGACCCGGTGGCCTCGCTGCTCATCGCGCTGCTGGTGGTGTGGTCGGCGTGGGGGCTGCTGCGGGAGGCGGTGGCGGTGCTGATGGAGGCGGCACCGGGGCACATCGACGTCGAGGCGGTGCGGGCGGCGATCCTCGACGTCGGTGCGGTGGCCGCGGTCCACGACCTCCACGTGTGGTCGATCGCCAGCGGTTTCGAGTGCCTGTCGGCGCACGTCGTCGCCGAAGGCGAGGGCCAGCGCGACGAGCTGCTCGACGAGCTGCGCGCGATGCTCTTCGCCCGCTTCGGCATCGACCACATCACCATCCAGCTCGAGCCGCCCGGCTTCGTCGATCGCTGCCGCGAGTGCTGAGCATCCCTAGCCTGGGCTGCCCACTCGCCAGCGGATGCCGAGCGTCGCCGTGCGGCCGCCGTCGTCGCGGCGGCCGGGCCCGGCGAGCGCCGGGCGATGCGCCGTGAGGTCGAGCAGCTCGACGCCGATGCCGAGCGCCGGCTGCGGGTGCCAGAGCAGCGCCGCCGTCCACGCCTGGCCGTCTTCGTCGCTGCGCTCGCCGGCGGCGAGATGGTCGCGGTCGCGGGTGGCGAAGCCGTCCCAGCGCAGCGTCGCACGCCAGCTCGTCCGCCCGGCGCCGTGCTCCCACGAGGCGAGCAGGTAGCTGGCGCGGAAGGTGGCGTCGGCGCGCGGCCGTGGCAAGCCCATCGCCGTGCGGCCGCGCATGTGCTCGGCGGCGAGCGTCCAGCCGCCGCCCGGGTGCACCTCGCCGCCCACCAGGTCGAAGGTGGTGTCCCACGCGTATTGACCGCGATGCAGGGCGCGGTCGCCGCGGTTGTCGAAGTGGCTGAGCTGCACGAGGGCGGTGCCCAGCCGCCCGGCGTCGCTGCGGCGGTAACGCAGGTATCCGGCCCAGCCGGGCCGACCGTCGAGGTCGCTGTCGATGGCGGTCGTGCCGTCGCGGTCCTGGCCCCCAAACGCCCCGCCAGTCGCGAGCGAGGGGAGCGGCGGCAGCGGCAGCGCCTCGCCGAGCACGGAGAGGCGGTCTCCCATCGCCCAGCCGCGCCAGGCGAGCAGCGCCCCCGAGGTGTCGTTGCCGCCGAACACGCAGACCCCGGCCCGCACGCCCTGCGCCTCCTCAACGGTGGCGTCGTATTCGACGAGCAGGCCGAGCGGTCGCACCTCCTCGCCGATCCAGCTGTTGAGCGCCGAGAGGCTAAGGGTGTAGGGCGACGACCAGAGCGGCGCCACGTTCTCACGCGAAGTGGGGAGGAAGAGCTGACCGGCGCGCAGGCGCAGACGGTCGGCGCCGCCGCGCGGGTTGGCCGTCGCCTGTGCCCAGGCCTCGACGAGCCCGCCGACCGCGCCGCCGTCGCCCCTCTGGGCGCGGCCGCGGCCGTGCAGGTGGGCGGCGAAGCGCTCGCCGCGCCGCCAGTCGAGCCCGAGCTGGGCCTCGCCGAGGCCATCGGCCTGCCAGTGGTCGGCGCCGTCCCCGAAGGCGAGGCGACCGGTGCCGCCGGCGAGCCAGCTCGGCGGCGACCTCGTCGCCACCCCGCGGGCCACGAGGTCGACCCAGATGGTGAGGTCGTCGGCGCCCCGCGCTCCCTGCGGCACCAGCGACCCGGCAGCCAGCGCCAGCAGCAGCGCGGCGCTACGACTCGTCGACCGCCGCACGCGCGACCCCTGCCAGGTACGCCCGGGTGACGTAGTCGCGGACCATGCGGTCGGAGGAGAAGCGCGGCGCGATGGTGACGATGGAACGCTGCATCATCGTCAGCCAGCGCTGTGGCAGCCCGCGCTCGTCGAGCTGGAAGAAGGCCGGCACCACCTCCTCGGCGAGGACCTCGTACAGCGCGTGGGCGTCCTCGAGATCCTGCTGGCCGACGTCGGGGAGCACCTCCTGGCGGCCGATGGCCCAGCCGTTGGTGCCGTCGTAGGCCTCAGGCCACCAGCCGTCGAGCACGCTGCAGTTGAGGGCGCCATTGATGGCCGCCTTCTGGCCGCTGGTGCCGCTCGCCTCCAGCGGCCGCCGCGGCGTGTTGAGCCAGACGTCGACGCCCTGCACCATCATGCGGCCGACCCGCATGTCGTAGTTCTCGAGGAAGAAGACGCGGCCGCGGAAGGGTGGCTGCTGGCTGAGCTGGAAGATGTGCTGGATGAGGTCCTGCCCGGGGCGGTCGGCGGGGTGCGCCTTGCCGGCGAAGAGGATCTGCACCGGCCGCGCCTCGTCGGAGACCAGCCGCCGCAGCTCGTGGGGGTCGGTGAAGATGAGGCTCGCCCGCTTGTAGGTGGCAAAGCGCCGCGCGAAGCCGATGGTGAGCGCATCCTCGCGGAAGAACGACTCCACCTCGCGGAGCTCCTCGGGCGAGCGGCCGTGGCGCGCCAGCTGATCGCGCAGGCGGCTGCGGGTGAAGCGGGCCAGCCGCTCTTTCTGCCCCAGGTGCGCCTGCCAGAGCTCCTCGGCGGGGATGCGCGCCAGCCGCTCCGGCGCGTCGCGGCGGTGGATCTGCCCCTGCCAGTAGTGGCCGAGGTGTCGCGCCAGCAGGTTCTGCATCTCGCGCCCCAGCCAGGTGGGCAGGTGAACGCCGTTGGTGACGTGGTCGATGGGCACGTGCTGGGGATCGCTGGCCCCGAACAGCGGCTGCCAGAGCTGGCGGCTGACGCCGGCGTGGATGGCCGACACGCCGTTGACGTAGCGCGAGGAGCGCAGCGCCAGCGCCGTTAGGTTGAAAGAGCCGTCGGAGTGGCGCGGATCCGGCTGGGCGATGGCCTTGACGTTCTCCCAGGGAGTGTGCAGCCGCTCGGCCCACTGGCCGAGGTAGCGCCAGGCGAGGTCGCCGTCGAACTGCTCGTTGCCCGCCGGCACCGGCGTGTGGGTGGTGAAGACGGTGTTGGCGCGCACCCGGTGCAGCGCCACCTCGAACGACTCGGCGCCGGCGGCGAGCTCGCGCGCCATGCGCTCGAGCTGCAACAGGGCGCTGTGCCCCTCGTTGATGTGCCACACCGCCGGGTCGATGCCACAAGCGGCTAGCGCGCGCACGCCACCGATGCCGAGGATCGCCTCCTGCGCCAGCCGCATCGCCCGCCCCTGTACGTAGAGCATGGTGGTGATCGGCCGGTCGGCGGGGTCGTTCTCGCCGATGTCGGAGTCGAGCAGCAGCAGCGGCACGCGGCCGACCTGCGCCATCCAGATGCGCACCTTCACCTCGCGGTCACCGAGCGGCACGGCGACCACCACGTCGCGGCCGGTGGGACCGGCTGCCGGTCGCAGCGGCAGACGCGCGAAGTCGTATTCGGGGTAGGTGTGCTGCTGGTGGCCGTCGGCGTCGACGGTCTGCTGGAAGTAACCCGCGCGATAGAGCAGCCCCACCGCCACCAGCGGCACGCCGAGGTCGCTGGCGCTCTTCAGGTGATCGCCGGAGAGGATACCGAGGCCACCCGAGTAGATGGCCAGCGACTGGTGGACGCCGAACTCCATCGACAGGTAGGCGAGCGGCCCGCGGTCGTAGCCCGGGTAGTTGAGCCAGAACCAGGAGCGCGTCGCTCCCGTCATGTAGTCGCGCAGCTCCTTCATCACCGCCGCGTAGGACTCGAGGAAGGTCTCGTTTTCGACCAGGTGCTCCCAGTGGCGGCGCTCGACGTTGATCAGCATCTGCACCGGGTTGTGGTAGTGCGACCAGGCGCGGCTGTCGATGGCGGAGAACAGCTCGGTGGCGCGCGGGTTCCACGTCCACCAGAGGTTGTAGGCGAGCTCGTAGAGCCCTTGCACCTCCTGCGGCAGCTCGATGTCGGCGACGTGCTGGCAGGGGATCTGGAGCAGCGCCGGGGCGCTCGTGGCGGTCGTCACACCTGCACCTCCTCAGCAACCACCGGGGCCGCGGTACCCACCGGTTCGCTCCACCAGGCGGGCTCGAGCGCCAGCCCGGCGAGATCCTCGCCGGCCCACGGTGGCAACGCCGCCCCCGCCGGCGCGGCCAGCAGCTCGTGCAGCCGGTCGCGGTGGCGACGGAAGCGTTCGGCCGCGTAGTCGGCGGCGGTGCCGGTGGTGACGAGGAACGGCCAGTCCGAGGCGGCGAGCAGCAGCAGCTGGGCGAGGGCCGCCCGCGCGCGCGCCGGCGCCAGCGCCGGCAGGGCGCGCCCGGTCGCCTCCTCGGCGAGGCGCAGGT
>DASYUP010000370.1:0-1990 GCA_036001185.1 Thermoanaerobaculia bacterium | reverse complement strand
GCGGTGATGTTGCAGCCGGCGGTGTAGTCGTAGGTGCCGAAGTGGGCGGCGACGCAGCGGCCGCGCGCCGCCGCCAAGAGGCGGGGCAGGGCGATGGTGCCGTCGTCGGCAATGATCGCCTGCGGCGTCTCCACCATCAGCTCGCAGCGCAGGGTGCCTGCCCGCAGGCCGAGCGCCGGTTCGAAGCGATCGCACAGGTCGGCGAGGGCGGCGACCTGCTCGGGAATGGTGACCTTGGCGAGGTTGATGGCGAAGTTGGGCGGCAGCCCGCCGGCTTCGCGCACCAGCGTGCCGAGCACGAGGTCGAGGGTGCGCACGCTGCGCGCCCGCAGCTCCTCGTTGAGCGGCTTGATGCGGATGCCGAGGAAGGGCGGTAGCCCGCCGCCGCGCATGCCGGCGGCGATCTGGCGCGCCGCCGCCACCGCGTGGCCGTCCTCCTCGTCGTCGGGACGATTGCCGTAGCCGTCCTCGAAGTCGAGGCGGAAGTCCTCGACCGGCTCGCGGGCGAGCTTCTCCCGCACGCGCGTGTAGACCGTGCGCTGCAGCGACTCCGGTGCTCGCTCGAGACCGATGGCTCGCGCCAGCGCGGCGGCGTCCGGGGCGTGCTCGTCGAGCGCGGCGAGGGCGAGGCCGCCGAGGCGTGCGGCGACGTCGGCCTGGAACAGGTGGGCGCCGCCGTAGACCGTGTGCACCGGCTGCCGGCGGCCGCTCTCGCCGGGGTGGAGGGCGGCGAAGGCGACGTTGGCCCGCTGCAGCGGCGCCATGAGCTCGCCGAGGAAGTGCGGCGGCAGAGTGCGCTCCATGGCCGGCGCACTCTAGCGCGAGTGGGCTACTGCGAGCTCGGCGGGCAGGGCGGGCCGAGGTCGAGGTCGGCGAACGGGAAGCGATAGCACGGCGCCGGCGGGCCGAGTCGCGGTGACGTAAGGTAGCGCGCGGCCATGGCAGAGGCGGGTAGGCGCACGAGCTGGCGTATGAGGCGGCGCAGCGGAGCAGGGGACCGACGGCGTTGACGCGCGGGGAGCGGCCGAGCGGCATCGCCTTCACGCTGCGCGCCCTGCGCCACCGCAACTACCGGCTCTTCTTCAGCGGCCAGCTGGTGTCGCTGGTGGGCACCTGGATGACCTCGGTGGCCACCAGCTGGCTGGTCTGGCGGCTCACTCACTCGGCCTTCCTGCTCGGCGCCGTCGGCTTCGCCGGGCAGATTCCCGCCTTCCTCCTCGGCCCCGTCGCCGGTGTGCTGGTCGACCGCTGGGACCGCCGTCGCGTGCTGGTGGTCACCCAGGTGCTGGCGATGGCGCAGTCGCTGGCCCTCGCCCTGGCGACGCTGGGCGGCTGGATCACCGTGCCGCAAGTGCTCCTCCTCGCCGCCTTCCAGGGATTGGTCAACGCCTTCGACATGCCGGGGCGGCAGGCCTTCGTCGTCGAGCTGATCGAGGACCGCGGAGACCTGCCCAACGCCATCGCCCTCAACTCGTCGATGTTCAACGCCGCGCGGCTGCTGGGGCCCTCGCTCGGCGGGCTGCTCGTCGCCGCCGCCGGCGAGGGGTGGTGCTTCGCCCTCGACGCCGTGAGCTACCTGCCGGTGATCGGCTCGCTGCTGCTCATGCGCGTGGGGCCCCGGGTGGGCGTTGCGCCCGCAGGGTCGCCGCGCCCCGCCCCTGCCGGCGTGCTCGCCGAGCTGACGGCCGGCTGGCGCTACGTCGCCGGCTCACCCGCCATCCGCGCCATCCTCGCCCTGCTCGCCACCGTCAGCCTGCTCGGCGTTCCCTACGCCGTGCTGATGCCGGTCTTCACCGCCGCGGTCCTCCACGGCGGGCCGCACACCCTCGGCTTCCTGATGGCGGCCACCGGCCTCGGCGCCCTGCTCGGCGCCCTCTTCCTCGCCTCGCGCCGCTCGGTGTTGGGCCTCGGCGCCCTGATGCCGAAGATGGCCGCCCTCTTCGGCGCCGGCCTCATCGTCTTCTCGCTGTCGCGCACCCTCTGGCTGTCG
>DASYUP010000369.1:0-9797 GCA_036001185.1 Thermoanaerobaculia bacterium | reverse complement strand
GCTGGTCTTGGCCGACTCGCAGCGACGGCGCCTGGGACCGGCGCAACGTCACCGACATCGGCTTCGGCGCCGCGACGCCCACCGGACGGCGAGTTTTCCTCGGCATGTCCGGGCTCACCGGAGCTCGCGTCGTGATGAGCGAGAGCTCGGGGGCCTCGTTCCGCAGCATCACCGGCGACCTGCCGGCGCAGGTGAACGTTCGCGCCCTGCTGGTCGACCCTGCCAACGATCACGTGCTCTACGTCGGCAGCGATACCGGGGTGTGGGTGAGCGTCGACCGCGGCGCTCACTGGGCGCCGTACTCCAGCGGCCTGCCGGCCGTGCCCTACGTCAACGACCTGGAGTACGACGCGGTGAACGCCAAGGTCGTCGCCGGCACGTACGGCCGCGGAGTCTTCATGGTGGCGCCGCTGCCGGGACCGCTTTTCTACGATGGCTTCGAGACCGGCGATACCCGCGCCTGGGGGGGCACCGCGCCCTGAGCTGCCGGCGGCCGCCCGCCGTCGAATACCTCCACGAGCGGCGGCGGCCGCCCTCCTAGCGCGACGACGCCGCCGTTCACCGTTCCGTCACCGCCGTTCGCCGGTGGGGCTTGGCAATTCCGCCCCACCCTGCGTAACCTGCGCAGCGATGAGCGAGCCTGCACTTCCACGGCCGGGGGCCGGTAGCCCCATGTCGCGCCTCGACGACCTGCGCATCGACCGTGGCACGGAAGAGCCGCGCAGCGGCCGGCGCCTCTGGCCATGGCTGCTGCTCGCCGCGCTACTCGTCGCCCTCGCCGGCGCCTGGCTGCTGCGGCCGCGCCCGCCGGTAGTACGCACGGCAGCCGCCGTCGAGGTGGCCGGCAACCCCTCGGGTTCGACCACCGTGCTCAACGCTTCCGGCTACGTCACCGCTCGCCGCCAGGCCACCGTCTCGTCGAAGGTCACCGGCAAGGTCACCGAGGTGCTGGTCGAGGAGGGGACGGCGGTGACCGCCGGCCAGCTGGTCGCCCGCATCGACCCCGCCATCCCCGACGCCTCCCTGCGCCTTGCCCAGTCGCAGGTGCAGGCGGCGGCGAGCGCCCGCGAGGAAACTCGCGTCCGCATCGCTCAGGCGCAGCAAGACCTGCACCGCCAGCAGGAGCTCGCCAAGCAGGGCTTCACCAGCCAGGCCGAGGTCGACCGCGCGGGCCACGACCTCAAGGCCCTCGAGGCGCACCTGGCCACCCAGCAGGACGAGCTCCACGTGGCCGAGCGGGCGCTGGCGCTGCGGCGGCAGGACGTCGCCGACACCGACATCCGCGCCCCCTTCGCCGGCATCGTCACCTCGAAGAACGCCCAGCCGGGCGAGATGATCTCGCCGATGTCGGCCGGCGGCGGCTTCACCCGCACCGGCATCTGCACCCTCGTCGACATGGCCTCGCTGGAGTTCGAGGTCGACGTCAACGAGGCCTACATCAACCGCGTGCGGCCGGGGCAGCCGGTGGAAGGGGTGCTGGACGCCTACCCCGACTGGCGCGTTCCCGCCCACGTCATCACCATCGTCCCCACCGCCGACCGCCAGAAGGCGACGGTGATGGTGCGCATCGCCATCGATGCCCGCGACGCGCGCATCCTGCCCGACATGGGGGTCAAGGTGTCGTTCGTCGAGCCGGCGGCGCCGGGCGCGCGTGCGGGGCGTGCGGTGCTGCTGCCGAAGACGGCGCTGCGACGGGAAGGGGAGCAGGACGTGGTCTTCGTGGTCCACGACGGCAAGGTCGAGCGGCGGGCCGTGCAGGTGGCGGACGCCACCGGCGAGCAGGTACGGGTGGCGGCCGGTCTCGCCGCCGGCGAACGAGTCGTGGTCGAGGGACCCCAGACGCTGCATGACGGCGACCGCGTCCGCGTCGCCGCTGGAGAGGAGCGTAAGCCATGACAGTCTCGATGAGCCATCCGTCTCTGGTCCCGGTCACCGCCGGCCACTCCGCGACGTTGGCGCGGGTGCGCGGCGTCGCCAAGGACTTCCGCCGCGGCGCCGAGGTGGTGCACGTGCTGCGCGGCCTTGACCTCGAGGTGCCGCGCGGCGAGTTCCTCGCCCTCATGGGCCCCTCGGGCTCGGGCAAGAGCACCCTGCTCAACTTGCTGGGCGGCCTCGATCGTCCGAGCGCCGGCAGCGTCGAGGTGGGGGGCGAGCAGATCGACCGCCTCTCCGAGCGGGCGCTCGCCCGCTGGCGGGCGCGCCACGTCGGGCTGGTGTTCCAGTTCTACAACCTGCTGCCGGTGCTGTCGGCGGCCAAGAACGTCGAGCTGCCGCTGCTGCTCACGCCGCTGTCGCGGGCGCAGCGCAAGCGCCAGGTGGCGACCGCCCTCGCCCTGGTCGAGCTCGAGCATCGGGCCGGCCACCTGCCACGGCAGCTCTCCGGCGGCGAGCAGCAGCGGGTGGGCATCGCCCGCGCCATCGTCACCGACCCGACGCTGATCCTCGCCGACGAGCCCACCGGCGACCTCGACCGCAAGACCGGCGACGGCATCCTCGACCTGCTCTCGGCGCTCAGTCGCGACCACGGCAAGACGGTGGTGATGGTCACCCACGACCCGCACGCTGCGGGCCGCGCCGGGCGCGTGCTGCACATGGTCGACGGCCAGCTGTCGACGGAGATGGCCGCGTGACGCGGCTCGGACTCCTCGCCGCCGGCTTCAAGCGGCACCGCCTGCGGCTGCTGCTCACCGGCCTCTCCATCGTCGTCGCCTTCCTGCTCTTCGGCGTGCTGGTGGCGGTGCGCCAGGCCTTCGCCGCCGGCGTCAGCGTCGCCGGTCGCGACCGCCTGGTGGTGCGCCACCGCATCTCCATCATCCAGCTGCTGCCGGAGAGCTACGAGGCGGAGATGGAGAAGCTGCCGGGCGTCGTCGACGCCACACCGGCCAGCTGGTTCGGCGGCATCTACCAGGACCCCAAGAACTTCTTCGGCCAGTTCCCGGTCAAGCCCGAGGAGTACCTGCGTATGTACCCCGAGTTCCGGCTGCCGCCCGAGCAGAAGGCGGCCTGGCTCGCCACCCGCACCGGCGCCGTCGCCGGCCGCAAGCTGGCCGACCGCTTCCACTGGAAGGTGGGAACCCGCATCCCCATCCAGCCCACCATCTGGATCCCCAAGAAGGACAGCAGCTGGCAGTTCGACCTCGTGGGCATCTACGACGGGGCGCAGAAGGAGACCGACACCTCGCGCTTCCTCTTCCGCCAGGACTACTTCGAGGAGAACCGGCGCTTCGCCAGCGGCATGATCGGCTGGTACTACATCCGCGTCGCCGACCCCAAGCGGGCGGCGGCGGTGGCGCAGTCGATCGACGACCACTTCACCAACTCCTCCGCCGAGACCAAGACCGAAACCGAGGGGGCCTTCGCGCAGGGCTTCGCCAACCAGATGGGCAACATCGGCGCCATCGTCACCGCCATCCTCTCGGCGGTCTTCTTCACCATCCTGCTGGTGGCCGGCAACACCATGGCGCAGACGGTGCGCGAGCGCACTCAGGAGCTGGGCGTGCTCAAGGCGCTGGGCTTCAGCAACGCCGAGGTGTTGGCCATGGTGCTCGGGGAGTCCTGCCTGCTCGCCGGGACCGCGGGCCTGATCGGGCTCGGCCTTGGCTTCGCCCTCGCCGCCGGCGGCGATCCGACCGGCGGCTACCTGCCCAACTTCATGTTCCCCGCCAAGGACCTGCTGCTCGGCGCCGCGCTCATCCTGCTGCTCGGCGTGGCGGCGGGGGCGCTGCCGGCGCTGCAGGCGATGCGGCTCCGTACGGTCGACGCGCTGCGGCGCGAGTAGGGAGGGTCGATCATGTTCCGCTGGTTCTCCCAGGTCGCGGCCCTGACGCTGTTCAACTTGAAGACGCTGCCGCAGCGGCTCGGCTCGGTGGCGGCGGCGGTGGTGGGCATGGCCGGCGTGGTGGCGGTGCTGGTCGGCGTGCTGTCGATCCAGCAGGGCTTCCGCCGCACCATGGCGGTCTCCGGAGCGCCCGACGTCGCGCTGGTGCTGCGCGGCGGCTCGGACGGCGAGATGACCTCGATCCTCGGCCGCGACGACGTGCGGCTGATCGCCGAAGGGCCGGGTCTGGCGCGCGACAGCACGGGCGCCCTCGCCTCGCCCGAGCTCTTCGTCATCATCAACCTGCCCAAGAAGTCGACCGGCACCGATGCCAACGTGCCGATGCGCGGCGTCACTCCCGCCGCCTTCGGCGTCCACGACCAGGTGAAGCTGGTCGAGGGGCGCCGCTTCGAGTGGGGGCGCAACGAGGTGATCGTCGGCCGCGCCGCGCAGGGGCAGTTCCGCGGCCTCGACGTCGGCTCGCAGCTGCACCTCGGCCAGAACGTGTGGACGGTGGTCGGCGCCTTCACCGCCGACGGCGGCCTGCCGGAGTCGGAGATCTGGACCGACGCCGCGGTGCTGCAGCCGGCCTACCGGCGCGGCAACAGCTTCCAGTCGCTGAAGGCCAAGCTGGTCTCGGCCGGCAGCTTCCAGCGCTTCAAGGACGCCCTGACCGCCGACCCGCGCCTCAACGTCAAGGTACAGCGCGAGACCGAGTTCTACGCCGGCCAGTCGCGCGCGCTGACCGCCATCGTCACCATCCTCGGCCTCATCATCGGCATCCTCATGGGCCTGGGCGCCGTCTTCGGCGCCCTCAACACCATGTACACCGCCGTCGCCGCGCGCAGCCGCGAGATCGCCACGTTGCGGGCGCTGGGCTTCCGCAGCTCGCCGGTGCTGCTGTCGGTGATCGCCGAGTCTATCGCGCTGGCCGCCCTCGGCGGCGCCGTCGGCGCCCTCGGCGCCTGGCTGGCCTTCGACGGCTACCAGGCGGCGACGATGAACTGGCAGAGCTTCAGCCAGGTGGCCTTCGCCTTCCGCGTCGGGCCCGCGCTGCTGCTGCTGGGGTTGTTCTACGCCCTCGCTTTGGGGCTCGTGGGCGGTCTCTTCCCGGCCATCCGCGCTGCGCGGCTGCCAGTGGCGACGGCGCTGCGCGAGTAGCGAGGACCGGCGCAACGCCTTGCGGGGCCACCCCTTCGCTAGACTGCGCGCGGAGGGAGAACGCCATGGCCCGGAGTTTCGGCCGCCTCGGCACCGCCTGCCTCGCCGTCTACCTGTTGCTGCAGGGGCTGCTCCAGGCCTCGAGCCTTTCCTTCCCCGGCATGCTGCTCGGCGTGCTCGCCATCCTGGCCGGCGCGCTGCTGCTCGCCGGCCGCTGAATCGCCCTCTTCCGGCGGCAGCGGCGGAGCTCGTCTCCGCCCCGGGGAGATCCGGCACCACCGTTCGCCGGATGGCAGCCGCCGTCCGGCGCCGCGCTGGGGACGGCGCCTCGCCACGGCCGTACTCTCTCGGTGTACGAAGGAGATGCCGATGAGCCAGCCACCATCCCCCAGCGACCCGTCCCCTATCGATCGCCGCGCCCTGGTGGTGGGCGTGATCCTGCTCGTAGTCGGCGCCGCGGCCGCGCTGGCTCAATTCGACCTCGTCCCCCTGGCCCGGGCGATGAGCCTCTGGCCGCTCGTGGTGGTGGTGCTGGGACTGCTGCTAGTCGCCGGCGCCCGCGATTCCGAGCGCCGGCGCGGCGGCGCCGTGGTGGTCATCACCGGCCTCTGGCTGCTCATCCCAGTCAACGGCATCGGTGGCTTCGGCTGGGAGACCGCCTGGCCGCTGCCGCTCATCGCCATGGGGCTGCTGTTCGTCGCCTGGCCGAAGCCCGGGGAGGATCGCGGGGGCGGCCTGGTGCTGCTCGCCGTCGGCACCTGGTGCCTGGTGACCACCCGCCACATGTGGCACCTCGACTGGGGCACCTCCTGGCCGCTGCTGCTGGTGCTGATCGGCGCCGCCCTGGTGCTGCAGGCGATCCTGCAGGCCATGTCGGCGCTGCTGGGGAGACGGTCATGAACCCGCTGTGCGGCCGCGGGCGCGAGCGCGGGCAGCCGGGCGACCCGCGCGCGGCTTTTCGCCACGCCCTGCCACGCCTGCTGTTCGGTGGCGCCCTGGTAGCCGTCGGCCTCCTCTTCACCCTCGACAACCTGGGGATGGTCGACGCCGGGCACTGGATGCGTCTCTGGCCGGGGCTGCTGCTGCTCTTCGGCATCGGCTGCATCCTCACGGCGTCGCGCGGCTCGGAGGTCTTCTACGGCAGCCTCTGGTCGCTCGCCGGCGGCATCATGCTGCTCGACAACCTGCACCTGGTGTCGATCAGCATCTTCGACCTCTGGCCGCTGCTGCTGGTGGGTGTCGGCGCCTCGCTGGTGGTGCGCTCGATGCGGACGCGGGTGGCGGTGCCGGTCTCCGCCAGCGGCGACGACGGCTCGGTCGTCAACGCCTTTTCGGTGATGAGCGGCGTCGTGCGCCAGAGCTCGAGCGTCGCCTTCCAGGGCGGCAGCCTCACCGCCTTCATGGGCGGCATCGAGGTCGACCTGCGCGGCGCCCGCATGGTGCAGCAGCAGGCGGTGCTCGACTGCTTCGCCTGCTGGGGCGGCATCGAGATCACCGTACCGCCCGGCTGGACCGTGCACGGCAACGTCTTCCCGTTCCTGGGCGGCTTCGTCAACACGACGACGCCGCCGGCGCCGGAGGACGCCACCGGCGATCTGGTGGTCACCGGCTGGGCCGTGATGGGTGGCGTGTCGGTGAAAAACGGCTAGGCCGGCGGGGCCACAGGCGACATCTTGCTTCACCCCCTTCTCTCGCGACCGCGGGCGCTGGGACCCTACCTGGCGCTCTGGCTGGCGCCCGGCTCTCTGCTCGGCGCCGCCCGCGCCGTGGTGGTGCCCGGCGACTGGCGGCCGGCCCTCGCCATCACCGTGCCGCTGTGCGCCATCTACGCCTTCGTCTGCCTCGGGGCCTGGTACCCGGCGCTGGCCAACCCACCCGCCGTCGGGCCTACGCGGGTGGTCGGCGTGCAGCTGGCGGCGGCGGGGACGGCGGCCGCGCTCTGGCTCGCCCTTGGCCGCTGGTGGGCTGGCGTGCTCGCCGGTCTCCTTCCCGACACGCCGCGGGTCTTCCACGACCTGCTGCCCCTGCTCGCCACCGCCGGCGTGCTGTTCTGGCTGCTCGCCGCCGCCGCCTGCTATCTCTTCCTCGCCCGCGACGCCGCCCACCAGGCCGAGCGCCAGACGCTCGAGGCGCAAGTGCTGGCGCGCGAGGCCGAGCTCAAGGCGCTGCGCGCCCAGATGGATCCCCACTTCCTCTTCAACGCCCTCAACTCGGTGTCGGCGCTGGTGGCCACCGACCCGCCGGGCGCCCGCCGCATGTGCGAGCAGCTCGCCGGCTTCCTGCGCGGCAGCCTCGAGCTCGACCGCTCCGAGCGCATCCCGCTGGGCAAGGAGGTCGCCCTCGCCCATGCCTTCCTGCAGATCGAGCGCGTGCGTTTCGGCGATCGGCTGCGCTTCGTCTCCGAGGTCGACGACGCCGCCGCCGCCGTGGAGGTGCCGCCGCTGCTGCTGCAGCCGCTGGTGGAGAACGCCCTCAAGCACGGCATCGCCCACCTGGTCGAGGGGGGCACGGTGACGCTGCAGGCGAAGCGGCGCCGCGATACCCTCTACATCATCGTCGACAACCCCATCGACCCCGACCGCCCGCCCAGCCCCGGCGTCGCGCTGGGCCTGGAGAACGTCCGCCGCCGCCTGCAGGCCACCTACGGCGAGCGCGCGCTGGTGGTGGTCGAGACGCGGCCCGAGCGCTTCCGCGTCGAGCTGCGCATCCCGCTGCAGCCGCCGGCGCCGGAGGGCCCCGCGGCGGCGGCGTCGCCGGCGCCGCCGCCAGGTGGTGCCGGGGGCGAAGGGTGAGCGAGGCGCCCGCGCCCCTGCGCGTGCTCATCGTCGACGACGAGGAGCCGGCCCGCCAGCTGCTCACCGAGCTGCTCGCCGACGAGGAAGGGTGCGACGTGGTCGGCGAGTGCCGCAACGGCTTCGAGGCCGTGCAGGCGGTGCACGGCGCCGCTCCCGACCTGCTGCTGCTCGACGTGCAGATGCCCAAGCTCGACGGCTTCGAGGTGCTCGAGCTGCTCGACCCGGCGCCAGCGGTGATCTTCGTCACCGCCTTCGACCAGTACGCGGTGCGCGCTTTCGAGGTGCACGCCGTCGACTACCTGCTCAAGCCGGTCTCCGCGGAGCGGCTGCACGCCGCCCTCCTGCGCGTGCGCCAGCGGCTGGCCGGCCACGAGGCCCCACCGCCCGCCCAGGCGCTCGCCCGCGCGGCGCGACCGGGGGCCTGGCTCGACCGCGTGCTGGTGCGCGACGGCGAGAAGGTGCACGTGGTGCCGGTGGCGCGAGTCGACTACTTCGAGGCGCAAGGGGACGTCGTGCTGCTGCGGGTGGGCGCCGAGCGGTTGCGCAAGGCGACCACCCTCAACGATCTGGAGAAGGAGCTCGACCCCAGCCGCTTCCTGCGCGTCCACCGCTCCTACATCCTCAACCTCGACCGCCTCGCCGGGCTCGAGCTCTACGCCAAGGACAGCCGCGTCGCCATCCTCAAAGACGGGACGCGGCTGCCGGTCTCGCGGCCGGGCTACGCGCGGCTGCGCTCGCTGCTGTGAGCGGCCGCCGCCATGGCCAGAGCCACCAGAGGAGGAAGAGCAGCAGACCCCACGACATGACGCCGTAGCGGACCTCGAAGGCCGGCGTCAGGAAGTGGGTGGCGAAGAGGCCGAGGTCGAGGGTGAGCAGCGCGGCGGCCGCCACCCACGGCGGCGGCCCGGACCGCCGCAGCGGCACCAGCAGCAGCATTCCCCAGTAGTAGCAGGTGAGCGGCGCCAGCGCGAAGACGAGGGCGAGGCCGAAGATGGCCGCCTCGTCGGGCTCGGCGGCGAGGGCGGCGCGCCCCACCAGCAGGGCGACCAGCGCGGCGGCGGCGAGGATCCAGGCGCGCCGCTGCCGGGCGAGAGCGTCCATGTGAGCCTGCCAGGCCAGCCAAGGCTCGGGCTGCCGCCAGTCGACCAGCTTCCGGGCATAGGTCGCCGGTCCATAGAGCAGGGTGTTCTCGAGCCCGACGTTGTTCGTCAGCCAGGTCCGCCGGTGCTTCTGCAGGTTGGCGGCAAACTCGGCCCAGGCGTGAGCGCCCCGTCCGCTGGCGCTGCCAGCGGCAAAGAGCAGCCCGGCGGCGAGCACGAAACCCGCAGCCAGCCGCGCGAACCACTGGCAGGGTCGCCGTCGCAGCAGATCGCGGCCGGCCTGCACCAGCGGGCCGGCGAGGAAGACCAGCGGGAAGACCCGCACCATGGCGGCGTACGCGAGCAGCGCGCCGGCAAGGGCGAAACGGCGGCGGCGCAGCAGACAGACGCCGATCACCGTCGCCGCCAGCCAGTCCTGGCGCAAGAAGGCGCCGCCGGTCCAGTACCAGCGCCAGGCGTAGCCGGTGGCGAAGACCAGCAGGGCGAGCATGGCGGGGTCGGTGCCGTAGGTGCGCCAGACGAAGCCGAAGGCGAGCAGCAGCAGCGCCAGGTCGATGAGGCCGAGCAGCACCGCGGTGCGATGACCGGCCCGGCGGCCGCTGGCAAAGCGCTGCGCCACCGCCGTCCACGCCGGCGACGGGTTGTAACCATGGTCGGTGCGAATGAGCGCCAGGTAGCCTGGATCGAGTCGCACGAAGAAGGCGTTGTCGCGCCGGAAGTCGGCCCAGCGCTCGGCGGTGAAGCGCTGCCGCACCTCGTAGCCGTGCTCGGCGAGCGTCGCCGTCGGCACCACTTGGTTGCTCCGCAGGTCGCGCAGAAAGGGCTGGAAGCTGCCGCCCTGCGTGGCCTGCATCTGCGCCCCCATCGAGGCGACGTAGAGGCCTTCGTAGCCGAGCTCGGCGAAGTACTTGGCGCCCAGGAAGT
>DASYUP010000368.1:0-2602 GCA_036001185.1 Thermoanaerobaculia bacterium | reverse complement strand
CGGCCTCAGCGCTCTCCGCCGTCGTCCATCAGCCGGTACGGCTTGCAGTCGCGTCGCGGGTACCAGTGCCGGCTGATCTCGACGAACTCGGCGAGCGATGGCTCCCAGTGATAGTGCGACACCCGCAGCGAGCGCTCGTCGATGCGGATCCAGTTGAAGGTGTTCTTGTCGACCTCGCTGCCGCGGCCGCGGCTGCTGGTGGTGGTGCCAGCGTGGAGGATGATGACCGGCGCCCGGCCGCTGGGGTAGAACTCCTCGGAGGTGGCGACGTAGGTCTGGTGCTGGTGCCCGGAGAGCACCAGCTCGACCCCCGCCGCTGAGAACGTCTCGATGGCCTCGAAGGCATTGGAGGCCACCGTCTGGGTGCCGAAGCGCGGCGGCGGCGTCAGGTGGTGGTGGGCGACCACCACCTTGAAGACACCCGGGGGTACCGCCTGCATCAGCGCCACCACCTCGCGCAGGCGGCCCATGCTGACGCGCCCCTCCTTGAGGGTCCAGCCATGGGCGGTATTGAGGCCCACCAGCAGCAGCTCGTCGTCGCGCCAGGCCGGCTCGAGCTCGGGCGAGAAGTGCTTGCGGTAGGTGGCGAAGGGCGACAGCGCCCGCGACCACACGCGGTAGAGCGGCACGTCGTGGTTGCCGGGCACCACCAGGGTGGGCGCCGGTAGGCGATCGACGAAGCGGCGCGCCTCCTGGAACTGCTTCGGCTTGGCCCGCTGGGTGAGGTCGCCGGAAAGGACGATGACGTCGGGCCGGTGGCGCCCGGCGAACTCCAGCACCTTCTCCGCCAGCTCCGGCCGGTGCGGGGGCCCGAAGTGGACGTCGGAGATGTGAAGGAGGTGGCGCACCGCGCCGTGTTCAGCCGCGCTCGTCGCCCAGGTCGCCGAGGACGTCGCCGAGCTGCGCACCGAGGTAGCTCGTCACCGCCGCGATCACCAGGTCGCTCTTGCGGCGACCCAGCCAGAACCCCAGCGCTGCGGCCGTGACGACTGCGGCGTGGGGGTACTTGCGCACCAGGTGGCGCCAGTCGAGGGAGGCGGGGAGCAACTCGTCGACGATCTGGTCGGCGAAGTTGGGGGCGACGGCGGGCTCGTCGCCGCGGCGGGGCGTCGCGGTCGGGGAGCTCACCGCCGCCACCACCCTAGTCGTCGTCGCCGCGGCGGAACAGCAGACCGACGAGGAAGCCGACGCCGGCGGCGATGAGCAGCGAGCGCGCCGGGTTGTCGCGCACGTAGTCGGCGACGTCCTCGGCGAACGAGCCGACGTTCTTGCTCACCTTGCCGTATTGCTCCCGCAGGCCCGCCACCGCGGAGTCCACCTTCTGGCGCGCCGCCTGGGTAGCACGGTCGGCCTCGCGCCGCATCTCCTCGGCGACCTGCTGGTAGCGCTCGCCGGTCGAGCGCGCCGCTTCGTTGAGGCGATCGCGCGCCTCGCCGACCTTCTCTTCCACCGCTTCGAGGGGCTTCTTTTCAGCCATGGGGGCAGCGTACCACAGGGCTCCGGGGGCGCCGGGCGCGGCGGCGGCGCGCGCAGCCGCTGGTACAATTCGCCCTGCCATGCAACCCGCCGCGCGCGCCCGCGTCGTTCCGCGGCCGGTTGGCGGCGAGCCCGATCCCGAAAGCCTGGTCAGCCGCTGGCGCCGCCGCCTCCGGCATGCCCTCACCTTCCTCCGCCTGGTGGCCCGCAAGACCGCCGCCGACGGCATCGCCCAGCGCGCCGCCGCCCTCGCCTTCGTCACCATCCTGGCGCTCATCCCGCTGCTCGCCGCCTTCACCTTCGTGGCGGCCCAGCTCATCCACCGCTACCAGGACCGGGTGCTGCACTTCCTCACCAGCGTCCTCCCCTACTCCGAAGGCGTGGTGCTCAACAACCTGCAACGCTTCGTCTCCCAGGCCGAGTCGCTGCAGGAGGTGGGCTTCCTCGCCTTCATCCTCGTCGGCCTCGGCGCCTTCGGCACCATCGAGGAGACCATCAACAAGATCTGGCAGGTCTCCACCCGCCGCTCGCTGCGCGCCAAGCTGGTGTCGTTTACCCTGCTGGTCTTCTGGGGCCCGCTGCTCATCGGCTCCTGCTACTCGGCGATGCTGCTGCTGCGCGCGCGTCCCGGCTTCGACGTGCTGTTCGACCAGTCGCTGCTGGTGCAGTCGGTGCCACTGCTGGTCTCCGCCATCGGCCTCACCATGCTCTACTGGCAGGTGCCGTTCACCCGCGTGCAGTTCCGGGCGGCGCTCGCCGGCGGCATCACCGCCGCCCTGCTGCTGGAGATCCTGCGCCGCCTCTTCCGCTACTACGTCACCCACCTCACCAGGGTCACCTACGTCGTCTACGGCGGCTTCGCGCTCGCCATCTTCTTCATGATCTCGGTCGAGCTCGCCTGGCTGGCGGTGCTGCTGGGTACCGAGATCGCCTACGTCAGCCAGCACTTCGGCGCCCTCACCCAGACGCGCGGCCGCGATGCGCGCTACCGCGAGGCCTGGGTGGGCCTGGCGGCGCTGGCGACCCTCGTCGAGGGGCTGCGCGGCGGCAAGCCGGTGAGCGAGCTCGACCGCCTCGCCGAGCGCCTGGGGCTCGCGCCCGAGGCGCTGCGCACCGCCCTCGAGCC
>DASYUP010000367.1:0-3806 GCA_036001185.1 Thermoanaerobaculia bacterium | reverse complement strand
GCCCCCGCCGTCTCGCCGTCGGCGCCGCGCTAGGGATCGGCGCCGCCACCCTGCTGCTGGGCGCCTGCGACAAGCTGCTGCCCAGGCGCTCCGCGGGCGAGCGTCTGTGGAGCAGCCGTTGCTCGCAGTGCCACGGCGCCGACGGCGCCGGCAACACTCCGCAATACATGGGCAACTACAAGGCCGACCTCACCGACGACACCTGGATCCACGGGCCGGACCCCGGCTCCTGGGCGGCGGTCATCGAGCAGGGGGTGTTCGGCAGCATGCCGGCCAACCCCGACCTCAGCAAGGAGCAGGTGCGGGCCCTGGTCGACTACATGCGACAGCTGCGCGGCGAGATCGTCCGCCGCCCCGGAGGTTGAGCGTGGACCCCAACCGTTTCAAGGAAGCGTACGGTCGACTCGAGCTGCTCGACGATCGGCTCAGCTACAAGGTGCGCAGCGGCGCCAAGGCGCGTGGCACCAGCCCCGAGCAGCTCGACGTACGGGTGCGCGACGTCGCCGAGATGGTGCTCGAGCTCAAGGACATCCTGCGCGAGGTGATGCTGGCCATCGCCAGCAAGCCGGGCGGCAAGGGCGAGCCCGAGTAACACGAGCGGACTGGAACCAAAAAGAGAGGGGGCGGTGTCGCCCCCTCTCCTCGAGTCAGCTGCGGAACCCCGCGATCAGAAGCTGATGCGCAGGCCCAGGCGCCCCTGCCACCGGGAGCGCAGGTCGGCGGTGGTGAACTGCGAGCCGGGAAGCAGCCGGTTGGCGGCCGCCTCGCGGTAGATCGGCTTGCCGGTGGCGGCGTCCTGACCGACGTAGTTGACCGGAGTGGTGGTCTGGTTCGAGACGAAGCGCACCGCCCCCCAGTCCTTGTTGATCATGTTGAGGGCGTTGAGCAGGTCGAGGGTGATCTCGGCGCGGACGACCTTCACCGGCACCTCGACACCGTAGTGGAAATCGAGCTGGTGGGACCAGGGCTCGGTCGCCTGGTTGCGGTCGAGGATCCTGCCCGCCGTCGGGCTGACGCCGGCGCTGCGCAGGAAGGCGGCGAAGCGCTCGTAGGGAATGACCGCGCCACTGCTGCTCTGCAGAATGATGGCGTCGGCCGAGCCGGGCACGAAGAGCAGGTCGTTGGTGGCCTGCCCGTCGCCGTTGACGTCGCCGCCCATCAGCAGCGAGTACGGGCGGCCCGACTGCACGTTCCAGAACAGGGCGACGTTGTGCGACACCGGGCCGGTGGCAAAGGTGAACGACGGCGCCACCGTGAAGCGGTGCTCGACCTCGAACTGCGAGCGCGCCGTGTCGTCGTTGAAGATGTTGCCCTTGGTAGGCCGGAACTGCCAGTTGGAGACGGCGCGGCTGGAGGTGGCGTCGTGGGCCGACTTGGCGTCCATCCAGGCATAAGAGCCCTGCACCTGGAAGCCGCGGCTGAAGCGCCGCTGCAGCTGCAGGGTGACGACCCTCTCCTCGCCCTTGCTGGTGTTGGTCAGCAGGTAGGCGTTGGTGACCTTCGAGTCGCGCGAGCTGAAGCGCGGCCGTCCGTCGAGCGGGCTGGCGCCGGTCTGCACCTTGCCGACGTTCTCGTAGAAGACGTCCTTCTGGGTCTGCGACCAGACGCCCTCGACGGTGCCGCGAATGCCCCACGGCAGCTCGCGGTCGTAGCCGAGAGTGGCCCGCAGCACGCGGGGGAACTTGAAGCTGGGGTCGACGAGGTCGACGGCGATGGTGCTGCCAGCGCCACCGGTGTGCGGCTGCGCGTTGGGATTGGGGTTGAAGGGAATGCAGGGGGTGGCGGTGAAGGGCGTCGTCCCCCCCGGGCAGTTGGTGGTCAGCGCCGTGCTAGCCACGCCCGTGCCGCCGAAGGCGTTGGAGATCCACACGTATGGCGTGCGGCCGGCGAAGACGCCGATGCCGCCGCGCAGCTGGTCGCTGCCGCTGGGGCTCCAGTTGAAGCCGAGGCGCGGGGAGACCACCACGTCCTCGCTGGGAGTGGACGCGGTGCTGAAGCCGAGGGCGGTCCGCACCTGCGGGTTGAAGGCCGGCCGGTCGAGGAAGTCGGGCTTGTCGGCGCGCACCCCGAAGGTGAGGGTGAAGCGCTCGTTGACCCGCCACTGGTCGCCGGCGTAGACGCCGTACTGGCGCACCTTGAAGCCGACCGCCGGGTCGGCGGTGTTGGCGAAGGCGATCGAGTACTGGGTCGCCAGCCCGTTCTGGAAGGCGGCGAGGTTGGGGAAGTAGTAGTAGCCGAAGAAGTCGGAGAGGAAGAGGTTCTTGAACTTGAACGCCTCGTTGTGCGTCCCCACCGTCACCGTGTGGCTGCCCAGCAGCAGGGTGAGGTCGTCGGTGAGCTCGAGCACGTCCTGGTCGAGGGCGTTGGCGCCCGAGAAGCGCTCGGTGCCGGCGAGCACTTCGCCGGCACGCGGGGCGGTGGGGCCGATCTCGACGCTGGGGAAGGTCACCGGCACCGCCCGCAGGTCGCGGATGGTCTGGTAGCCGACGCGCCCTTCGTTGAAGTACGAGCCGAAGACGCTGTTGACCTGCAACACCGTCGAGTTGGTCTTGTCGGCGATGGTGTAGATCGAGGTGGGGAAGCGGAAGGAGGTGGTGCCGCGGCTCTCGATGACGTCGCGGCCGCCCTTCACGTAGTTGTGACGCAGGGTCACCTGGTGGCCCTCCGCCGCGTTCCAGTCGAGGCGCGCGAAGGCGAGGTCGCTGTCGGTGGTGCCGACGATGTCGCCGAGGCTGCCGGGGTTGTAGTTGTAACGGCTCTGCAGCAGGCTGGCCACCGTCCCCGGGTTGGTCCCGCCCTGGTAGTTGGTGGTGGCGCTGTTGTTGGCGGAGGTGCCGTTGGGCTGGTCGCGGCGGTTGCGCTCGCCGTTGACGAAGAAGAAGAGGCGGTCGCGCATCACCGGTCCGCCGAGCCGCAGCCCGAACTGGTCGTCGGTGAAGGTGCTGATCGGCCGCTTGACCGTGTCGAGGTTCTGCGACGTCGTCGTCGGCCGGGTGCGCACCCAGTCGCCGACCAGGCTCTCGTCACGTTTGCCGCCGTACACGGAGCCGGTGAAGTCGTTGCCGCCCGAGCGGGTGACGGCGTTGACGCCGCCGCCGGTGAAGCCACCCTGACGAACGTCGTAGGGCGACACCACCAGCTGCAGCTGCTGGATGGCGTCGAGCGAGATCGGCTGGGCATCGGTCTGGCCGCCGGGCGTGCCGGTGTCGGCGAGCCCGAAGAGGTCGTTGTTGACGGCGCCGTCGATCTGGATCTGGTTGTAGCGGTTGTTGCGACCAGCGACGTTGATGCGGCTGGCCGAGGCGTCCGAGGCGTCGACCGAGAAATAAGGGTTGGTGCGGGCGAAGTCTTGGAGCTGCCTCCGCACCGTGGGCAGCGACTCGATCTGCTCGCTGGTCACTGCCGAGGTGGAGCCGGCGCGGTTGGGGTTGATCAGCTCGTCGCCGGTGGCGACCACCTCGATGGTCTCGGTGACGGCGGCGAGGGGCATGAGGATGGTCACCTCGCTGGCGGCGCCGAGGGGAGCGACGACCCCGGTGATGTCGGTGTCCTTGTACCCCTGTGCGGCGGCGGTCAGATGATAGGGACCACCGGGGCGCACGTTGGGGATGACGAAACGGCCGTCGGGCCCGGTCGTCGCGCTGTAGCGCGCGCCGGTGGGCTCGTGAATGGCGGTGATGGTGGCACCGGGCAGCACGCCGCCGCCGGCGTCCTCGGCGGCGCTCACCGAGCCGGTGAGCGTGCCGGTGGTGATGCTCTGCGCCTGCAGGGCCGGGACCCACACGAGCAGCACGAGCAGCGCGAGG
>DASYUP010000366.1:0-3359 GCA_036001185.1 Thermoanaerobaculia bacterium | reverse complement strand
AGGGCCTCGGCGGTCGCCGGCGCGAGCAGCAGCGCGTTGTCCCAGGTCAGCTTGGTCAGCGGCTTCGGCAGCTCCTGCAGCCAGGCGTTGCCGGCGAAGCGGCCGTCGAAGACCGTGGGGTCGGGGCGGAAGAGGAGGGCGAGCGACTCGGCGCCCGTCCCCACCGGGCGGGAGGCGGCCGCCGCCGCCCACTGCGCGGCGCGGACCGTCATCGCCGCCGCCTGCGCCACCGCTCCGCCGGCGACCGCCGGCGTCACCGGCGGCTGCGCGGTCCCGGGGACCACGCCGTCGTGGACGGCGCGCCGCCAGGCGGCCTCGAAGTCGCCGGTCATCGCGGCGCCCGCCGGCGCGCTCGCCGGGTCCTGCCACGTCGCGCGCACCAGGTCGTAGGCGGTGGCGTCGGTCTTGCCGGTGAAGACGGCGAGCAGCTCGTAGGGCGTCTTGCCGCCGAAGAGCGGGTCGATGAGCGGTTGGAGGATCGAGGCGGTGCCGTCGAAGGCGCGGGCGTCGCCCCAGCTCTCGAGCTCGTGCGCCGCCGGCACGTGCCCGTGACAGTAGCCGGCGGTCTCGTCGGCGTAGAGGCCGGAGTGGACGCGCAGCGGCACCTTGGCGAGCGCGGCGGCGAAGGGCAGGTCGGCCGGCGCGGTGTAGACCGGGTTGCAGTCGAGGATGACCAGTGCCTCGACGCGGTCCGCCTCCATGTCGCGCACCAGCTCGGTCAAGGAAGCGAGGTGGTCGACCGGGTCCGCCTCGACGGCCTCCACGTAGCGCACCGTGGCGCCGGCGTTGCCGAGCGCCTGGTTCATCGCATGCGCCAGCACGTGGACGGCGGGCGAGGCGTACTCGCCGGCGACGACCAGCGAGGCGCCGGCGTTGGCCCGCAGGTCGGCGGCCACCGCGACGACCCAGCTCGGGATCTCATTCGAGGGCGCCTTGAGCTTCGACGGCTCCTCGCGAGGGGCGGGAACGGGAAGAGGAGGGGCGGCCGCGAGGGCCGCTGCCACGCCGGGGACGCCGAGGCGGTTCGCGAGCAGCAGCGCGAACTCCTCGAGCTGCGCCGGCGGCAGCGCCAGCCGGTGGTCGGCGAGCGTGCCGGTGTTGGTGGGCGAGCTCTCGACCGCGTAGAGGCGGTTCATCTCCCGCCGCGCGGCGCGCGCCCGGCGCTGGGAGGCGAAGTCGTGCGCGTAGCGCACGGCGGCCGGACCGTCGCAGAGCGGATCGGCGTCCAAGGTCAAGATGACGCGCGCGCGGGTGAAATCGTAGACGGCATCGAGCGGCGCCCCGAAGGCCTGCCGCGCCGCGGTCCGCGCCAGGTGCGCGCCGGCCGGCTCCCAGCGGTGCCAGCGGGCGGCGGGGAAGAGGCGCGCGATCTCGCGGAACTGCGCCGCGAGAGTGGGGGAGGTGACGGCGCCGGTGAGAAAGCGCAGCCCCTCGCCGCCGATCGCCTGCCGCGCCCGCGCCACCGCCCCCATCTCCTGCACGAAGGCGCTCCAGGTGCGGATGCGCCCGAGCTGGGTCAGGGCCTGCGAGCGCTCCGGATCGTAGAGGCCGAGGACGGCCGCCTGGGCGAAGGGATCGGTGGCGCCCAGGCTCGCCGGGTGCTCCGGGTTGCCCTCGACCTTGGTCGGCCGCCCCTCGTGGCTCTCCGCCAGCACGCCGCGCCCGTAGCCGCGCAGGGTGAGCGTGGTGGCGAAGTAGAGCGGGCGGCCGGGGACGATCTCCTCCGGCTGCCGCACGTAGGGGACGATCGACTCGGGCGGCTGCTTGGTGCAGGCGGTCAAGCCGGCGAGCGCCAGCGAGGCGCCCGAGAGCTGCAGGAAGCGGCGGCGGCTGAAGCCGTCGGCGCCCTCGATCCACTCCGAGGCCTGGCGCGGGAACTCGCGGTGCAGCAGCTCCTCGAACTCCGGCGTCGCCGCCAGCTCGTCGAGGCTGCGCCAGAGCTCGGGGCCGCGCTTGCCGGCGAGGCGGCGGCGGACCTCGGCCACGTCCAGCCCGGCGGGCGCAGAGGCGCGCGCCGCCCCACGCCGCCGCAACTGCACCAGGCCGTGGTCGCTCATTCGCTCAGCGGTGGCAGGTCGAGCAGCTCGTCATGCTTTTGAGGTGATAGGCCTTGACTAGCCGCGCGCGCACCACGCCGGCGTCGGCGGGCGGCTCCCATCGCATGTTGAAGACCTGATCGCGCGGCCGCACGCGGGCGCCGGGGTCGCGGTGGCACGCCAGGCACCACTCCATCTGCAGCGACGCCGTCTGCCGCATCAGCGGCATCTGGTCCACCGGGCCGTGGCACTCCGCGCAGCCGATCCCCTTCGCCACGTGGATGCTGTGGTTGAAGTAGACGAAGTCGGGCAGGTCGTGCACCCGCTGCCAGGCGATCGGCTGGCCGCTGCGGAAGCTCTCCCGCACCGGCTCGAGCAGCTCGGCGTTGGTCCAGATCTGGCGGTGGCAGTTCATGCAGGTCGCCGTCGGCGGCATGCCGGCGAACGACGAGGTCTCGACCGAGGTGTGGCAGTAGCGGCAGTCGATCCCCAGGCCGGCCACGTGGTGGTCGTGGCTGAAGGGGACCGGTTGTCTGAGGACCACGCCCTGGCCGGTGGCGTAGGAGGAGCGCAGCAGCGTCGACCAGATCCAGCCCATCACGGCGATGAACGCCACCGCCCCGAAGATGCTGACCTTGGCGATCGTGTTCGTGCTGCGGTGGAAGATCTGCATCGGGCGCGCGCCACCCTCCCGGCTGTGAGAATCGACCTTATCCGAGCCCCGCCACCGCGTTCAAGCACGAGTGCTAGGCTCGGCGGCGGCCGGCCGATGGCGAGTGACTGCCGGCGGTGCGTGCGAGGAGGGGCCATGCCCATCGTAACCATCGTCTACGGGCTGCTGCTGATCGTGCTCGGGGTGGGGTTCTACGCCGGCACCGGGGAGGCGAGCGTGACGGCGCTGATCCCGGCGTTCTTCGGCGTGCCGCTGGTCGTCTGCGGCGTCCTCGCCCGGCGCGAGCGCCTGTTGAAGCACGCCATGCACGCCGCGGCGGTGCTCGGGCTCCTCGCCTTCCTGGGCAGCCTGCCGGGGCTGGTGCGGTTCTTCGTGTTCATCCACGGCGGCACGGTGGCGCGCCCGAACGCCGTCCTCGAGCAGGCGTTCATGGCCGCCCTCTCGCTCGTCTTCGTCGTCCTCTGCGTGCGGTCGTTCATCGAGGCGCGGCGAGCCCGCGCCGCGTCGGCGGTGTCCTCTCCATAGGTCACTCGCCCGGCGGAGCGCTTCTCGATCCCTGCCGTAAGTTCCTCATTCGCAGCAGCTTCCGGCCGTCGGCACGCGGCGCGCCGGGCTGGCACCGCGGTTGCTCCTGGAGCGCCGCCAAACCC
>DASYUP010000365.1:0-3876 GCA_036001185.1 Thermoanaerobaculia bacterium | reverse complement strand
CCGGCTGCGCGCCCGCTGGCGCAGCTCGTCGAAACGCGCCAGCCGCTCGGCGAGCTCGGCCTCGAAGCCGTGGTCGGTGGGCTCGTAGAAGGTGGTGCCGCGCAGCGTCTCGGGCAGGCAGTCGAGGCCGCCCACGCCCTCCTCGGTGTCGTGGGCGTAGACGTAGCCCTTGCCGTAACCGAGCCCGCCCATCAGCTTCGTCGGCGCGTTGCGGATCACCTTCGGCACCGGATCGGCCGGCCGCTGCTCCACCGTGCGGCGCGCCTCGCCGAGGGCGCGGTAGACGGCGTTGCTCTTCGGCGCCAGCGCCAGGTAGACGGTGGCCTGGGCGAGCGCCAGCTCCCCCTCGGGGCTGCCCAGCCGCTGGTAGGCGTCCCAGGCGGCGAGGGTCTGCGGCAGCGCCTGCGGGTCGGCGAGGCCGATGTCCTCGCTGGCGAAGCGCGTTAGCCGGCGGGCGAGGTAGCGCGGGTCCTCGCCGGCAGCCAGCATGCGGGCGAGCCAGTAGAGCGCGGCGTCGGCGTCGCTCTCGCGCAGCGACTTGTGCAGCGCCGAGATGAGGTTGAAGTGCTCCTCGCCGGCGGCGTCGTAGAGCAGCACCTTGCGCTGGGCGATACGGGTGACGTCGGCGGCACCGATGGTGACCACCTGCCGGGAGCGCGCGTCGGCGACCGCCAGCTCGAGCAGGTTGAGGGCCCGCCGCGCGTCGCCGGAGGCGAGCTGGGCGATCGACGCCAGCGCCTCGGCGGGAGCCTCCACCGGCTCGCCGCCGGCCGCGGCGCCGTGCTCGCGGTCGCCGAGAGCGCGTTCGAGCACCTGCACCAGATGCTCCGGCGCCAGCGGCTCGAGCACCACCACCCGGCAGCGCGACAGCAGCGCCGCGTTGAGCTCGAAGGAGGGGTTCTCGGTGGTGGCGCCCACCAGCACGATCTCGCCCGACTCGACGTAGGGCAGAAAGGCGTCCTGCTGGGCGCGGTTGAAGCGGTGGATCTCGTCGACGAAGAGCAGCGTGCGCCGGCCGGTGCCGCGATGGAGCCGGCCCGCCTCCGCCATCACCTCCTTGACCTCCTTGATGCCGGAGGTGACGGCGCTGAAGGGGACGAAGCGGCAGGCGGTGGCGGCGGCGATGAGGCGCGCCAGCGTCGTCTTGCCGGTGCCCGGCGGCCCCCAGAGGATGAGCGAGGGGACGCGGTCCTCGGCGATGGCGCGGCGCAGCGAGCCCTCGGGGCCGACGAGAGCGTCCTGCCCCAGCACCTCGTCGAGGCTCTTCGGCCGCATGCGCTCGGCGAGCGGCGCGCCGGCGGTAACGGGAGCGGTGGCGCGCTGCGGATCGGGAAGGTCGTCGAAGAGGGAGCGGGCCATCGCGGAGGCCGTCAGGGGCCGGCGGCCACCAGGAGGCGGCTGGGACCCAGCAGCCGGCGCGCCTCGTGCGCCGACAGCGGACGCTCGAGCCGCGGCGCTTCAGGCAGGGCGGCGGCCTGCTGCGGCCCGCGCTCGAGCAGGGCGGCGAGGACCCAGCGGCAGACGGTGCGGCGCGCCTCGGCCATCGGGGCCTATTGTCGCATCCGCCGGGCGTCGCGACGGCGCTCGGTGAAGTCGAGCCGTCGGGAAGGTAAGCTGCCGCCGAGCCCGTCGGACACGTACCGGACACCTACCCAGTCGTGAGTGAGCACATCGGCAGTCGCTGGCGCCTGCGTCACCGCTTGCGCCGTCTTCTTGGTGGCAGCCTTCGCGAGGTCGCGGCGCCAGCAGCGCGCCTGCCGGCGGGGACTCCCGCCATGCAGCCATCCGCGGTCTTCGAGCTGCCGGCTGACCACACGCTACCGCGGCGACGGGGCGTGCGCGAACGCCCCGACATCGTCTGCTTGTCGACCGTCGACTGGCAGCCGGACCGGCAGCGGCCCGCGCAGCCGATGGCCCACCTCGCCACCGCCGGCCATCGCGTGTTCTTCGTCTCGGCGGCGCCCTTCGCCGGCGGCGGTTGGGCCTACGAGACGAGGCACAGCGATGACAACGTCACCGCGGTCCGCCTGGCGACGGCGGGCAGCTTCGACGTCGAGGGCGGCCGCCTCGACGACGATTCGACCGCCAACCTGCTGGCCTCGCTTGCTGCCCTGCGGCGGGACTTCGACCTCACCCACGCGATGGCCGTCGTGTACGACATCGCCTCGGCACCCTTGGCGCGCCGAGCGCGCGCGCTGTTTGGCTGGCCGCTGGTCTACCAGTGCATGAACCACCGGGAAGGCCTGGCCGACCGCAGAAGCGCGCTGCCGCTGGAGGACGCGGGGCTGGTTCACGACGCCGACCTGCTCCTGCTGGCGGACGAGCGACTCGTCGCGACGGGGGCCGCCGCGAACGCCAACACTGCGTTGCTCCGCGACTCTCGCGTCGTCGCCACCATCGCGGAGGGAATGGCCCGCGCCTTCCCCACCGTCAGTATCGTGGTGGTGACCTACGACAACCTCGAGTACACGCGCGCCTGCCTGCGCAGCGTGCTGGAGACTACCGCCTACCCCGGCATCGAGGTGGTGTTGGTGGACAACGCCTCACGCGACGGCACCGGCGACTACCTGCGATCGCTCGCTGCCGAGACGGGAGTGGTGATCCTCCTCAACGACGACAACCGCGGTTTCGCGCGGGCGGTCAACCAGGGGCTGGCCGCCGCCCGCGGTGACCGGCTGGTGGTGCTCAACAACGATACCCTGGTCCCCGACGGCTGGCTTCCCCGGCTGCTGCGCCACCTCGCTCGCCCGGAGATCGGGCTGGTAGTGGCGACCACCAGCTTCGCAGGCAACGAGGCGATGGTGCCCATCGACTATCACGATCGCGACGGCCTTCAGCATTTCGCCGATCGGCGAGCCGTCGCCCACGCCGGTGAGGTGCTCGATGTCCGCTGCGCCGCCATGTACTGCGTGGCAATGCGACGCGAGGTCTTCACGCGGGTCGGGCCGCTCGATGAGCGCTTCGGCGTCGGCATGTTCGAGGACGACGACTACTCGCAACGGGTGCGCGCCGCCGGCCTGCGCGTCGTCTGTGCCGACGACGCCTTCGTCCATCACTTCGGCAGAACGGCTTTCGCGCAGCTGCCGGCCGCCGAGTACCAGGCCCTGTGGGACCGCAACCTCGCCCTCTTCGAAGAGAAGTGGGGCGAGGCCTGGCAGCCCCACCGTCAACGCGGCCAGTGACCCCGGTTAAGCGCTGGCCATCTCGCTCACCAGCGCCTCGGTGAACTCGGTGGTGGTGCAGGTGCCGCCGAGATCCCGGGTGAGCAGACGCCCGCCCGCCGCCACCCGCTCGACGGCGCCCTCGATGCGCGCCGCGCTGGTCTCGTCGCCGAGGTGCCGCAGCATCAGCACGGAGCTGCGGATGAGCGCCAGCGGGTTGGCGAGGTTGCGCCCGGCGATGTCGGGGGCGCTGCCGTGCACCGCCTCGAACACCGCCGCCTTCTCGCCGATGTTGGCGCCGGGGACGACGCCGAGGCCGCCCACCAGCCCGGCCACCAGGTCGGAGACGATGTCGCCGTAGAGGTTCTCGCACAGCAGCACATCGTACTGATGGGGGTTGAGCACCAGCTGCATGCACATGTTGTCGACGATGCGGTCGTCGGAGACGAGGTCGCCGTACTCCTTCCCCACCAGCCGGCAGCAGTCGAGGAAGAGCCCGTCGGAGAGCTTCATGATGTTCGCCTTGTGCACGGTGGTGACGCGCTTGCGCGCCTGCGCGCGTGCATGCTCGTAAGCAAAGCGGGCGATGCGCAGCGAGGCCTTCTCGCTGATCACCTTGAGGCTCTCCATCACCCCCGGCACCACCTCGTGCTCGATGCCGCTGTAGAGGCCCTCGGTGTTCTCGCGCACCACCACCAGGTCGATGCCCTCGAAG
>DASYUP010000364.1:0-8026 GCA_036001185.1 Thermoanaerobaculia bacterium | reverse complement strand
GGCGGTGGCGAAGGCGTCGTCGCCGGTGAGCAGCGTACGCACCACCTCGACCAGCTTCATCGCCGGCACCGGGTTGAAGAAGTGCAGGCCAAGCACCCGATCGGGGCGACGGGTGGCCGCCGCCAGCTGGGTGATGGTGAGCGACGACGTGTTGCTGGCGATCAGCGCCGGGGCCGACAGCAGGGCATCGAGGGCGACGAAGGTCTGCCGCTTCTCCTCCAGGTGCTCGACGATCGCCTCGATCACCAGGTCGCAGCCGGCGAGCTGGTCGAGGGCGACGGCGCCGCTGAGCCGGGCGCTGGCGGCGTCGCGCTCGGCGGCGGTGAGCCTGCCCTTCTCCACCGCCCGGTCGAGCGACTGGCGGATGCGCTGCAGCCCCTTCTGCAGCAGGTCCTCGGAGACCTCCCGCACGATCGTCTCGTAGCCGGCGCCGGCGCACACCTCGGCGATCCCCGCGCCCATCAGCCCACAGCCGAGGACACCGACCCGACGGACGATCAAGCGCCGACTCTCAAGCGGTTCCCTCTGCGGCCGAGCCTACCACCTCGACGATCGCCCGCTCCTCACCCCCTCCCTGGCGCCGCAGGTGCAGCCGCAGCGCTCCCGGGACCTGCAGCGGCAGCCGTTCGGCCCACTCGACGACTTTGATCGCCGGGGCGGCCAGCAGCTCCTCGAGGCCCAGCCCGGCGGCCTCCGCCGGCTCCAGGCGGTAGAGGTCGAGGTGCAGCAGGCGACCGCCCGGGCCCTGGTGCTCGCGTACCAGCGTGAAGGTGGGCGACTGCACCTCCGCGGGGTCGATCCCCAGCGCCGCGGCCACCCCCTGGGCGAGCACCGTCTTGCCGGCGGCGAGGTCGCCGGTGAGCAGCAGGGCGCGGTCGGGCAGCAGCTCGGCGAGCAGCCCGCTGCCGACCTCCCTGGTCTCCGCCGGCGAGCGCGAGCGCCAGCTCCTCATGGCAAAGCTGGCGGGGCGGTCGCGGGGCCGGCGCCCCCGCTCTCCCGCAGCGCCGCGAGAGCGGCCGGCAGGGCGGCGGCCAGCTCGGTGGCCGGGATCGCCTCCGGCCCGCGTTCCTGCGCCAGCAGGTCGGCCGCCAGGCCGTGCACGTAGACGCCCAGGCAAGCGGCGTCCCAGGCCGACAGCCCCTGGCCGAGCAGCGCCGCGATCGTGCCGGTGAGCACGTCACCGCTGCCGCCGCTGGCGAGCCCGGGGTTGCCCGTGGGGTTGATCGCCACCTCCCCATCGGGGGCCGCCACCAGCGTGAGCTGACCCTTGAGGGCCACCACCGCGCCCGTCACCCTTGCCGCCTCCCGCGCCGCAGCGAGCCGGTCCTCGCCGACTTCCGCCGCGGTGCTGCCGAGCAGCCGCGCCAGCTCGCCGGGGTGCGGCGTGAGCACCGTCGCCCCCTGCCGCTGGCGCAGCTCCTCCGGCCGCCCGACGAAGGCATTGAGGCCGTCGGCGTCGAGGACCAGCGGCAGCTGGGACTCGAAGGCCAGCCGCCGCACCGCCTCCGGCGTGTCCCCCTCGGTGCCGAGGCCCGGGCCGACGCCCAGCGCCGTGCAGCGCGCGGCCAGCGCCAGGAGCGGCTCGACCGCCGCCGAGCGCAGGTGGCCCATCTCGTCGGCCGGCAGCGGCAAGGTCATCGACTCGATCGATCCGACCTCGACTACCGGCAGCAGGGGCAGGGGCACGCCGACCGTCACCAGCCCGGCTCCGGCGCGCACCGCGGCCCGCGCCGCCAGCACCGCGGCGCCCGACTTGCCGGGCGAGCCGGCAAGCAGCAGAACGTGGCCGAAGGTGCCCTTGTGCGCCGCCGGCGGGCGGGGCGGCAGCAGCGAGCCGATCTCCTCGGCCACCAGCAGGTGCAGGCTCCCATCTTCGATCTCGAAGTAAGCGGCGGGTATGCCGAGGTCGGCCACCGCCACGTGGCCGCAGGCGAGGGAGGCCGGCGGCAACACGTGGGCGACCTTGAGGGCGGCGAGGGCGACGGTGAGGTCGGCGCGCACGTGCGGCCCCGGGGAGCGGTGGGTGCTGGCGTCGAGGCCGCTCGGCACGTCGACGGCCAGCAGCGGCCGCCCGAGGCTGCAGAGGCCGTCGACGAGGGTGGCGAAGAGGCCGGTGAGCGGCCGCTCGAGCCCGGTGCCGAAGAGCGCGTCGACGACCAGGTCGGCATCGGCGGCGGTGGCGAGGGCGGCGCCTACCTCCGCCTCGTCGGCGACCTCTCCCACCTCGATGCCCAGCGCACGGCAGACCCCGAGCTGGTGCGCGGCGTCGGCAGAGAGCCGCTTGTTGCCGTGCACCAGCCAGACCGTGGGCTGATAGCCGCGCACCACCAGCTGGCGGGCGACCGCCAGACCGTCGCCACCGTTGTTGCCGGGGCCGCAGAACACCACCACCCGCGTGGCGTCGGCGAAGCGGTCGGCCAGCGCCTCGATGACGCCGAGGGCGGCGTTCTCCATCAGCACCAGGCTGGGGACGCCCAGCTCGTGGATGGCGCGGTGGTCGGCGCGCCGCATTGCCGCTGCGGTGAGCACTCTCATGGGACGGCGGGGATCGACTCCCAGCTGCGCAGCAGCGCGGCGGTGCGCGGACACGCGGGGAGAGCGGCGGCGGCGAGCGGATCGCCAAGGGCCGCCGCCAGCCGCTGCAGATCGGCCGGCGTGTCGACGTCGGCCGCCAGCGGCAGCAGCGCGGTGGCGAGCCCCAGCTCGGCGCAGCGCTCGAGGGTGCAGGCGAGCACGCGCGACGTGCTCCAGGGGATGGCGGCGAACAGCCGCGGCGACAGCGCCTGCCGGCGCACGGCCACCAGGTAGTAGCCGCCGTCGGCTGCCGGCCCCAGCACCACGTCGGCGCCGGCGGCGAGGGCGGCGAACGCCTCCTCGACCCGCTCGCGGGGAAGCTCGGGGTGATCGCTGCCCACCGCCGCCACCAGGGGGTGCTCCACGGCGGCGTCGCGGAGGGCGGCATGGAGCCGCTCGCCGAGGTCGGCGCCCTGCTGGCGCACGGCCGGCAGCGGCGAGGGTGGCGGCTCCTCCCCCTCCTCGAGGGCCCAGGCGAGGCGGACGGTGAACGACGGAGGCGAGACGCCAAACGCCAGCCGCTCGAGGAGATCGCCGAGGAAGGCCGCGTGCAGCGCCGCCGCCTGGACCGGGCTGAGCGCGCCGAGCAGGCGCGTCTTCACCCGGCCAGGGACGGCGGGTTTGGTGAAGACGAGAAGGCAGGGCGCCATCGGCGTCGTAGATGGGTTTGGCGAGCGACCACGCGCCGGCGCGGCCGCGGGTCGCTAGGAGTGCATCCCTAGGCTGCGGACGGGCGCTTGAACACCATGGCGATGTTGTCGGTCGCGCCGGTCTTGAAGTTGACGGAGGTGATGGAGACCAGCTCCCACCCCTCGTCGCCCAGGACATTGAGCTCCCGCGCGGCGTTGGGGTCGAGTCGGTAGTTCTCGCTACGGATGTTGATGATCTTGTACTCCCACTTCGTCATGGCCCGCTCCCCTCCCCCCTCGGCGCATAGTTTACCCATGGCACCGATCGCGGCCGCCCAGCGCATGCAATCGACGTTCCGCCTCCGTTAGCGACGGCGGCGGCGGAAGGCCCGCACCGCCAGGCCGAAGCCGACGGCGAAGCCGAGGGTGGGAACCACCCAGGCCGCCGAACGCGGCACCAGCCCGAAGTCCTCGTGGAGGGCGCCGCGGATCGCCGCCACCCGCTCCTCGACCCGGCGGCGGCTCTCGGCGATCCGCAGGTCCTCGTCAGGGACCTTGTCGCTCATCCTCGCGCTCCTCCTCCATGGGCCGCGCGTCGTCGGGCGCGAAGACCCGTTCCTGCCACCAGTCGAGGTGATCGCGCCAGCGGCGGCGCACCCGCTCGAGCGGTCCGCCCAGCGCCCGCAGACGCGTCCAGCCGACGGCGGCGAGACCGCCGGCGAGCAGCGCCAGCAGCCCGGCGGTGGCGAGGCTGGCGCCCCACACCGGCAGCCAGACAGCGAGCAGCGCCACCAGGAAGCCGGCCAGCACCGCCGCCAGCCAGAAGGCGACGGCGAGCGCCGCCAGCAGCAGTACGACGGCGAGGCCGAACGCCTTGCCCCAGCGCGCCAGGTCGCGAGAGAGCGCCTCGCCCTCGGCGGCGAACAGCTCGCCGAGCGCTTCGCGCAGCTCGAGCAACCGCCCCTGCCACTCCCGCCCTCGCCGCTTCAGGCTTTCGGTCATGTCCTCATCGGCCGCCGCCGACGAGGATACCTCCGCTGACGTAGGAGCTGACACCCCCCAGGTCATCGCGCAGGCCGACAGCCACCTTCTGGCGCCCCTCGCGCATCAGCAGGGTGACGTCGTACCCCCAGCCCTTCTCGCGCGCCTGCGCCAGGTGCGCGGTGGGGATCTTGATGCTGATCGGCGCCACCTGCACCGGTGAGATCCCACCCTGGTCGTCCATCACCGCCAGGAAGGCGCGGAGGCGGCCCTCCTGGTTCTCCTGCTGCGGCACCAGGGTGACCTTTTCGAGGGGGATCGACAGGTGGATCGGCACCATGGCATTGCCGTCCTCGCGCATCGTCGGCTGGCCGAAGGCGAGGGTCACCCCCAGCGGGTTGCCCAGCTCGCCGAACAGCAGGCTGGCCATGGTGGTGTCGGTCATCCGCTGCTCGAGCGGCTTGTCGCGGTAGCCGGTGCGGTGGCGCACGCGGACGCCCTTGGCCTTGTTCGTCAGCTTGATCTCGATGCGGTGGTAGCGGCCGTCGCCGGCGTGCGCCGGCTGGTAACCCAGCGAGTAGTAACTGCGCAGGTCGCGGCCCACGGCGTCGAGCTGCGGGCCGACGTCGTTGGTGTTGATGATCGCCTTGCCGCCGGTCTCCTCGGCGAGCTGCAGCAGCGGTGCCTGCAGGTTGTAGATGTTCTGCGAGTCGACGAAGGCGGCGGCCCCCGGGGTGCCGGCGCTGCGGGTCTCCGCCGAGGACGAGGAGAGCGTGCGCAGGCCGGCGGCGTCGATGGTGTAGAAGGTGACGCGATTGGCGTTGGCCTGTGCCGCCAGCTCGTTGAAGCGGCGGCTGGCGTCGTATTCGTGCGACTCCATCAGCACCGACGACTCGTGGAACTTCTCGTTGATCATCTGGAAGATGTCCTGGGCGGACACCTGCGGCAACCCCTCGCTGACGTAGAGGATGGCCTTGCGGCCGGGCAGGCCGCCGAGCGAGGAGACCAGGCCCTTGATGGCGTCGATGCTGAACTGGGTGTCGTTGTAGAGCGCGCCAGCGTAGGCGCGCACCTGGCCGATCACCTGGTTGGGGTTGTCGGCGTCATCGATCGCCTGCAGCACGTCGCGACGGTCGGACTCGCGGTGCTCGTTGAAGCCGGTCTCCTTCTCGATGTCGAAGAGGACGCCGTTGACCAGCAGGGGGTCGGAGGTGAAGGACACCCGCTCCTTGAACGAGCGGTTGTAGGTGACCAGCATGACCTTGTCGAGCGGTGTGATGTTGCGATCCAACCAGCCGCGCAGCCGCTGAAACACGCGGTTGCGGTTGAAGGGCCGGATGTTGAAGTTGTCGATGTAGACGACGAGGTAGAGCCGCTGGTCCTCCGGCACCAGCTCGGGCGCCGGCAGCGGCGAGGCACCGGGGGCGGGCACGGGCGGCGGCAGGGCGGCGGAGGGGATGGTGCGCTTGGTGGACTCGTCGACGGCGTAGAAGTTGGTGACCGTCACCGGGTGGCCGTCCTCGAGGAGCTGGAAGTCGGCCTGCTTGAGCCCCTTGATGGGATTGCCCGCCTTGTCGGTGACGAAGACGTCGACGTTGACGAGGTCGACGTTGACGCTCTCGAAGAAGGCGCCCTGCTCGGCGGCGGCCTGTCCGACCGCCGAAGGGGGCTCGGTCTGCGGCGGCGGCTGCTGCTTCGCCGGCGCCGCCGGCGCCACGACGGCGGCAGCGGCGAGCACGAGGAGGGTGCGCGGGAGGTGGAATCTCATAGTGGTGCTGGGCTCCTGCCCGGATGGCAGCGGGTTAGGGGGAGACGCGAGCGGTGGCGGAGAATAGCTTGCCCGACACCGGCTCGTACAGCACCACCACCAGGTCGTGTGCCGCGCGCCGCAGCGCCAGCGTCGTCTCGTAGTGGGCGCTGGCGCCGGGGGCAACGTTGGCCGGCACGCGCAGCTGCAGCGGTACCACCGGGATGGCGGCAAGACTGCCGTTGTCGATGTCCTGCGCCGCCACCCGCAGCTCGAGCTCCGCCACCCGGCCGTCGGCGACCGGCAGCGGCGTCAGCTCGGCGAGCGGGATGGTGAGGGTCAGCGGCACCTTCATGCCGCGACCGGATTTCTCCGGCCGGCCGATGGCGATCGCCAGCGGGGCGGCGCTCGCCGGGTTACCGAACAGCAGCGCGCTCTCCACCGCCATCGATACCTCAGCGCGCTTGGAGACGTCGCGGAAACCGCTGCGGGCCCGCGCCTCGAGCCCGGGCCGCTTGACGGTCACCTCGACGCGGTGCAGCTGGTCGTCGCCCGAGCGCTTGGGCGTGTAGCCGAGCCAGTAGAAGGAGCGCGTGTCGGTGACCGCCTCCTCGAAGACGGCGAGGCGCTTGTCGTTGAGGAAGGCGCGGCCGCCGGTGTCCTTGGCCAGCCACTCGAGCGACTGGTGCAGCTGCTGCTCGCGGTTGGACTCGGCCATGGCGCCGCCCAGGCGCGGCCGGGCGTCGGCGGCGTCGAAGAGGTGCTGCGACTGGCCCGGGACGTCGACGGTGTAGATCGTGTAGCCGAGCAGGTTGGCGACGTCGGCGAGCGGCCGGTAGAGATCCTCGCCGCCAACCGTCGGCTCGGTGACCATCCGCCCGGGCAGCGTCACCACGTAGTCGACCGGCCGCCAGGGCATGCCGCCGCTGAGCATCACCATCGCCTTGCGGCCGGGCGGCGCGGCGAAGGCGCGCAGGGCGGAGGCGGCCGCCCGGATCGAGCGGCTTACTTGCGACTCGAGCATGTCGACGAGCTGGCGCTCGTCGGGGTCGAGGCGCGTGGGGTCAGCCTGCGACATGACGGTGCGCGGGAAGCGCCCCTCGGGGTTGCGCTCGACGTCGAGCTGCCGCTGCTCGGCCAGCCGCTCGAGGCCGTGTGCCTTTTGCTTCATGGCGGCGTCGAGGGCGCGCTGCAGCTCGCGCGTGGAGCCGGTCCACGAGGCGAGCATGTTGAGCCGCTTGCCGTCCCAGGCGACGACCGCCATGCGGTCGGCGGGACCGAGGTGACCGAGCTGCTCGGCGAGCCCCTGCAACACACGGTTGCGGTCCCGCTGGATGCTGTTGAAGTCATCGACGAAGAGCAGCCAGCTCACCCCCATGGGTCCGCCGGGAGAAACGGCCGGCGGCGCCGTCGCGCCGGCCGCCAACCGCTCCTCGACGCGGCCGCCCACCACCTCGGCGAAGAAGTCGAGGGGCACCGACTGGCCGTCGACGCGCAGCTCGAAGTCGGCTGGCTGCAGCCCGGCCACCCGTGTGCCCTGCTTGTCGGTGACCACCACCTCGATGTTGACGACCCGCACGTCGAGGGTCTCGCCGAAGACGCCCGGTCGAGCATCCTGCGGCGCCGCCGGGGCCGCCGGCGAGAGCAAGGCAACGAGCAACAGCGCAGCGACGAGTCGTAGGTGGTTCATGGCTGTTACCTGGCAGCGAAGCGGTTAGAGGTGCGAGGCACGCCCCTTTCGGGGGATCCCGGTCAGTCGGGGGTCGCCGCGCGGCCGGCCGGGCCGACGCCGGCGAGCAGCTCCTGCGCCACCGCCTCCCTACCCCGCTGGAGGGCCAGGTGGGCAGCGATGCGCGGCCCGTGATCGCGCGAGTTCTCGATGAAGATGCGATTGGTGAAGCGTCCGGCCTGCAAGGTGCCGGCGACGTAGAAGCCGGGCACGTCGCTCTCGCAGGTCTCGGGGTCGACGCGGGGCATGAGCGTCTCCGGCTCGATGGTGACGCCGGCGCGACGCGCCAGCTCGAGCTCCGGCAGGTAGCCGAGCAGCACGTAGGCGGCTTCGGCCGGTAGGCTGCGCCGCCCCTGAGGCGTGCGC
>DASYUP010000363.1:0-18449 GCA_036001185.1 Thermoanaerobaculia bacterium | reverse complement strand
GTTTCCGCGGTGGCTGGCAGCTCACCGAGGGCGCGCGGGTCGAGGCACCGGTGGTGCCGGGCGGCCGGCGGGCACGCCTGGTGATCTGGTGTCTCGAGGAGCCGCAGCAGCCCGAGACGGCCACCCTGCAGGTCGCCGCTGGCGGGCAGCCGCTGGCAACCGTGCCGGTGCCGGGAGTGCCCCACTGGCAGGAGCTGGCGATCGGCCCCTTCACCTGGCCCCCCGGCGCGCCCCTGGTGCTGTCCCTGCGGCCGGGCAGCCCGCCGGTGGTGGTCGACCGCACGGAGCTCGCCTGGGAGTGAACGCGCCCGGCGATCCGTCGGCGGCCAGCGCGCACGCGCGCGTCGCCGCGGTGGTGCCCACCCTCGGCGCCCCCACGCTCGCCGCCGCGCTGGCGAGCATCCGGCGCCAGGGGGCGACGGTCGAGATCACGGTCGTATACCAGGGGACGGCGCCGCCGCCGCCCGCCGTTTCGACCTTCGCCGACCAGGTGCTCACCTTCCCCGCCCCGCTCGGCTTCGCCGCCGCCGCCAATGCCGGCATCGCCGCCGTGCGGGCGCCCTACCTGCTGCTGCTCAACGACGACGCCGAGCTCGCCCCCGGCTGGCTGGCAGCGGTGCAGGAGGCGCTCGACGGCGATCCGCTGGTGGCGGCGGCGCAAGGCATCGATCTCGCCGCCGCCGAGGGCGGCGGCGTCAGCGGCTGCGGTCTGGGGTGGAACCGCTGGTGGCAGGCGGTGCAGCTCGGCGCCGGCGGCGCCTCCCCCGACGGCTCGCCCCGCGAGATCTTCGGCGCGTCGGCGGCGGCGGCGCTCTATCGCAGCAGCGCGCTCGCCGCCGCGGCGCTGCCCGCGGGTCCCTTCGATGCCGCCCTCGACACCTATTACGAAGACGTCGACCTGGCGGCGCGGCTGCGCCGCCGCGGTGGGCGCGCCCTGCTGGTGCCGTCGGCACGCGCCATCCACCCCGGCGGTGGCAGCGCGCCGGCGCTGGGGACGCGCCGGCTGCGACTGCTCTACGCCAATCGCTGGCTGGCGCTCGCCCGCCTGCTGGGTCGCGCGCTGCCGTTGCGGCTGCCCCGCGCGCTGCTGCGCGACGTCGCCGACGCGGCGCGCCAGCCGGGGCGCGCCGCGGCGGTCCTCGGCGGCTGGGCGCGCGCCGTGCGGCTGCTGCCCCGCTTCGCCCGCGGCGGTCCTCCGCTGGTGCCGCTGGCCGAGCTGCGCCGCCTGCGCGCCGAGGCGTTCGCCATGTCGATCGTCAGGGAGTGAGCGGTGGAAGCAACGCTGCAGCCGGCGCTGTCGTTGCTGGTGGTGCACTGGTACGCCGAGGAGGACCTCGCGCGCCTGCTGGCCGCCGTCCCCGCCGACCCGCGCTTCGAGGTGGTGGTGGTCGACAACGGCGCCGGGCGGCCGCTGCCCGCACGGCCGGGCATGCTGCTGGTGCGCGCGGCGAGCAACCTCGGTTTCGGCGGCGGCGCCAACCTCGCGGCGACGCTCGCCAGTGCGCCGCTGCTGCTGCTGCTCAACCCCGATGCCTGCCCGCAGGCGGGCGCCCTGGACGCCTTGCTCGCGGGCTTCGCCGCGCTGCCGGAGGCCGCCGGCCTGGCGCCCCGGTTGGTGGGCGACGACGGCGCCTCGCAGGCCGCCTGGCAGCTCCGCGACCTGCCGCGACCCGGCCAGCTGCTGCTCCACACGCTGTTCCGCGATGCCACGCGCGGTCGGGACGAGGAGCCGCCGGCGGGCGCCGCGTTGCAGCAGCCGGCGGCCGCCGCGCTGGCACTGCGGCGCGCGGTCTGGGAGCGGCTCGGCGGCTTCGACCCCACCTTCCACCCCGCCTGGTTCGAGGACGTCGACCTGGCGCGCCGCCTGGCCGCCGCCGGCGAGACGCTACGTTACTGGCCGCCCGCCACCTTCCGCCACCGGCTGGGCGGCAGCGTCGCACCACTCGGCTACGCGCGCTTCCTCTGGTGCTACTCGCGCAACCTCTGCCGCTACCTTGCCAAGCACCACGGGCGCGGCTGGGCGGCGGCGGCGCGCCTGCTGCTCGTCGTCGGCGCGCTGCTGCGGACGGCGGCATTGCCGCTGCGGCGGCCACGACGGGCGAGCAGCCGGGCGAGCGCCGCCGTCGCGCTCGCCGGCACCGGCATCGGCGCGCTGACCGCCTGGCGCCGGCCGCGGCGACTGGCGCACGAGGAAGGCACGTGAACGGCCGGCCAGCCACCGGCGGCACAGCCGACGCCAGCGGGCTCGCGACTCCTTCGGCGTCGCGCGCCGTGGCGCCGGTCGCCGTGCTGGTCGTCACCCACGACGACGCGGCCGACCTGCCGGGCTGCTTCGCCGCGCTGGCGGCGCTCGATCCCGCGCCCACCGAGCTGGTGGTGGTCGACTGCGCGAGCGGCGACGACAGCGTGGCCGCCGCGCGCCGCGCCTGGCCGTCCGGGCTCACCGGTGAGATGGTACCGCTCGCCGACAACTGCGGCTTCGCCGGTGGCATGAACGCGGCAGTCGCGCGCAGCGAGGCGCCGTGGACCCTCACCCTCAACGCCGACGCCCGCCCCGCCCCCGACTATCTCGGCCGCCTGCTGGCGCGCGCGGCGGCGCATCCGCAATGGCGCACGGGCGCGGTGACCGGCCGCCTGCTGCGACCCGCCGACGTCACCGGCGGCCGGCGTCTCGACGCCTGTGGCATGCGCCTGTCTCCTGCCTGGCGACACCATGATCGTGGCTCGGGAGCCCGGGACCGCGGCCAGCTGGCTCGACCGCAGCGGGTCTTCGGCGGCACCGGCGCCGCCACCCTCTTCCGCCGCGAGGCGCTGCGCGACGCCGCCGTCGATGGCGAGATCTTCGATGAGCGCTTCCATAGCTTCCGCGAGGATGCCGAGCTCTGCTTCCGGCTGCGCGAGCGCGGCTGGGAGGTGCTCTATGAGCCGGCTGCGCTGTGCGAGCACCGGCGCGCCAACCTGCCGACGCGACGGACCGCCATGCCGCCGGAGGTCAATCGCCACTCGTTGAAGAACCGCTACCTGCTGCGGCTCTACCATCAGTCGGCTGCCAACCTCGTGTGGACCCTGCCCTTCGCCCTCGCTCGCGACCTGCAGGCCCTCCTCTGGGTGCTGCTGGCGGAGCGCTCGTCGCTGCCCGCCTACGGCTGGGTCTGGCGGCGGCGCCACGAGCTGCTGGCGCGGCGGCGGGCGATCCGGGCGCGGCGCACGGTGGGGTGGTGGGCGATCGAGCGCTGGTTCCTGCGCGGCGGGATCGACCTGTGAGCGCGGCCAGCGCCCCAGGGCGGCCGCTGCGGGTGGCGCTGCTCGGCAGCCGCGGTATCCCTGCCCGCTACGGCGGCTACGAGACGCTGTGCGAGGAGCTGGCGGCGCGGCTGCCGGCGCGCGGCTTCACGGTCACCGTCTACTGCCGCGCCCACTACACGCCGCGCACCCTCGCGCGCCATGGCGAGGCCTTGCTGGTGGTCCTGCCGACGCTGCCCACCAAGCACCTCGACACGCCGGTGCATACGTTCCTCTGCTGTCTGCACGCCGCCGCGGCGGGCTACGACGCGGCGCTGGTGGTCAACTCCGCCAACGCCCTCTTCGTGCCGCTGCTCGGGCTCGCCGGCATCCCGGCGGCGCTGCACGTCGACGGCATCGAGCGGCGGCGCAGCAAGTGGGGGGCCTTCGGTCGCGCCGTCTACGCCCTCGCCGAGCGCCTCGCCGGCCACGTCGCCGACGTGGTGATCTCGGACGCCGAGGTGATCCGCTCCCACTACCGCGAGCGCTACGGCCAGGAGACCACGCTGCTCACCTACGGCGTCGAGCCGCGGGTGCCGCCGGGACAGGCGACGCTCGGGCGGCTCGGCCTCACTGCCCGCGACTACGCGCTCTACGTCTCGCGCTTCGAGCCCGAGAACAACCCGCACCGGGTGGTGGCCGCGTACCGCGACGTGGGGGGCGACCAGCCCCTGGTGATGGTGGGCGACGCGCCGTATGCCTCACGGTTCATCGCCGGCTTTCGCGCCGACGCCGACCCGCGCGTACGCTTCCCCGGCGCCATCTACGGCGACGGCTACCGCGAGCTGCTCGCCCACGCCTGGGTCTACGTGCACGCCACCGAGGTGGGGGGCACCCACCCGGCGCTGGTCGAGGCGATGGGTTACGGCAACTGCGTGGTGGTCAACGACACGCCCGAGAACCGCGAGGTCGCCGGCGAGGCCGGCGTCTTCTTCCGCGCCGCCGACCCGGCGACCCTCACCGCTGCCCTCGAGCACCTGCGCCGCCATCCGGCGGAGGTGACCCGGCGGCGCCAGCTGGCCCTCGATCGTGCCCGAGACCGTTATGACTGGGAGAGGGTGGCCGACGGCTACGCGGCGATGCTGCGGCGCCTGGCCGGAGCGCCGGAAGCCAGCCCGGGCGGGGCCCGAAATGGAAATGCTATTGCCCCATAAGCGCTCCATCAACTAGAATCGGCAACGGTGCCGCCGGCTCGCGCGTAGACACCGAGATCACGAAGCCGACGAGATGCTGAAGGAACGCGCCCGCCTACTCAGCCTCGCCGTTTTTTCCCTCGATCTGTTGCTGGTCACGGCGGCCTTCGTGGGGGCGCACTGGTTGCGCAGCGCCGTGCTGCCCACCGTCGCCCACGGCTCCTTCCCCGGCGAGCTGTACGCGCTGCGCTTCTACCTGCCGCTGCTGCCGGTGGCGCTGTCGGTGTGGGGCCTGCTGCTGCTGCGCTTCCGCCGCTACCGCTCGCACCGCACCACGCCCCTGCTGCGCGAGGCCTGGGAGGTGGTACAGGTCAGCGGCGCCGCCATGGTGGCCTTCACCCTGCTCCTCTACGTGCTGCGGCTCGACGAGCGGATGCTGCCGCAGGACCGCGTCTCGCGCGCCTGGCTGCTGCTCTTCGCCCTGCTCGCCTGCCTGCTGCTGCTCGCCGAGAAGGTGTTGGTGCGGGTGATCGCCCGCTACGTGCGCAGCCATGGCCTCAACTACCGCACCATGCTGCTCGTCGGCACCGGTCCGTCGGCGCAGGCGCTGGCGCGCTCGATCCACGAGCACGCCTGGTGGGGATTCCGGCTGCTCGGCTGCGTCGAGGTCAACAGCGCCAGCGGCCGCCGCGTGGTCGGCGGGCTGCCGGTGCTGGGCCACGTCGCCGACGTGCCGCGCATCCTGCAGGAGCTGATCATCGACGACGTCGTCTTCGCCGTCGGCCACCGCGAGCTGCAGGACCTCGAGGGCCTCTCGCTGGCGCTCCACGAGCAGGGGATCCGCACCTTCTTCGCCCTCGATTTTTTCCCCCATGCGCAGGCCAAGGCCGAGCTCACCGAGATCGACGGCATCCCGATGCTCACCTACGCCAACGCACCGACCAACCCGCTGCTGCTCGCCGGCAAGCGGTCGCTCGACGTCGCACTCTCCTCGCTCATCCTGCTGTTGGCGCTGCCCATCATCGCCGCGGTGACGCTGGCGATCCGGCTCACCTCGCACGGCAGGGTGCTGTTCCGGCAGACGCGCTGCGGTCTCAACGGCCGGCGCTTCACCCTCTACAAATTCCGCACCATGACCGAAGACGCCGAGGAGCGCCTCGCCGACCTGCGCCACCTCAACGAGATGGACGGTCCGGTGTTCAAGGTGCGCGACGATCCGCGGGTGACGCCCCTGGGGCGCATCCTGCGCAAGTTCAGCCTCGACGAGCTGCCGCAGCTGTGGAACGTGCTGCGCGGCGACATGAGCCTGGTGGGTCCGCGGCCGCCGATCCCGGAGGAGGTGGCCTCGTACGAGCGCTGGCAGCGCCGGCGGCTGTCGATGAAGCCCGGCCTCACCTGTCTCTGGCAGGTCAACGGCAGGAACCAGCTCGACTTCGCCAGCTGGATGGAGCTCGACCTCGAATACATCGACAGCTGGTCGCTGTCGCTCGACTTCAAGATCCTGCTCAAGACGATCCCCGTCGTGCTCAGCGGCCGCGGCGCCTCGTAGCGCCACCGCGCCGGCAAGGCGCCGGCGCACGACTCGCGGCCCTAGGCTGGCCTCCGTGCCGCCAGCGAGATCACCAGGTACGGATAGCAGCGGGTGGCGAGAGCCTGCGCCCCGCGTGCGGTGAGCCAGTCGAGGCAGCGGATGCAGACGGCCGCCGGGCGTGCCAGCCAGCGACCCCACCAGCGTCTGCCGATCTGCACAGCCGGCGACCGGTCGCCGCCAGATGGTTGGCGTAGTAGCGCACTCGCTGCTGCGCGGCGTCGCGCTCCAGCCCTTCGGCGGCGGCGAGCAGAGCGCCGCTCGACGCGGACAGCGCTCTCACCCGCTGCCCTCGAAAACGGACCGGAGACGCACCACCATGTGCCTCGAATCTACCGGCTCTACCGACAGATGTGAACGACCAGCTCCTCGGCGATGTGTCGCCGCAGCTCGGCCAGGCCAGCGGCGCGCATGGCTGCCTTCCGTGCTTCCACCACGAGCACGTGCGGCAGCCCGGGCGCGTCCCCATAGGTCTCGTGCCGTTCGATTCCCCGCAAGGCATCCAGCGAGCTCTCGCGATACCCGACCCAGCGGATGGCGTCGAAGCCGCAGGCTCGCAGGCTCTCGTCGAGGGTGTCGCGGTTCCAGAGAAACTGATGCCCCCAGGCGCGGAACGCCCGATTGGTGCGCAACCCCATGGTGAGCTTCTCGCCGGCGCTGCCATCCAGCCGATAGTGGGTCGCCCAAACCCAATCCAGGTTCGGGGTCGACAGCCGAAGCCACCCGTCCGACTGCAGCACGTGGTGAACCTCGACCAGAAAATCGAGCGCCTCGTCGACGGCCAGGTGCTCGATGAAGTGCTCGGCGAAGACCAGCTCGACGTTGGAGAAGGGAAGCCCCTTGGTCACGTCGAGGACGACGTCGACCGCCGGCGAAGGCTGAACGTCGACGTTGACCCAGCCTTCAAGCCGCTGGTCTCCACATCCGATGTGGAGGCGTAGCGGCTGCATCGGCCTGGTGCGAGGTCGAAGCCAGCGGCGAAGCGTGGGAACGGAACCACGCATGGTTTCTGCCCTGGATCTGGCCATCGACTGGATGGCCAGGGTGGTCTGTGGTTCGCGCAGGAGCGCGGCAGCTCCAGCGTTCCTACGGACGCCGGATGCGGGCCGTTGAGCAGCCTCACCTGCCGGCGACAACGAGTGGAGCGGATTGCGTCGGCCTCGAGCCGGGTCTAGGAACGGCGGGCGATGCGCGGCAGCTCGCCGCGGGCGAGCGCCACGGTCGTCACCAGCACGGCGCGCAGCGAGCTGTCGTCGGCGCGGCCCTGGCCGGCGATGTCGAAGGCGGTGCCATGGTCGACGGAGGTGCGCAGGTAGGGAAGGCCGAGCGTCCAGTTGGTCGCCTCGCCGCGGGCGGCGGTCTTGACGGCGATCAGCCCCTGGTCGTGGTAGAGCGCCAGCACCCAGTCGCAGGCGCCGGCGCGAGCGCCGGCGAAGACGGCGTCGGGGCTCAAGGGGCCGACCACGTCCCAGCCGCGCTCGCGCGCCGCCGCCACCGCCGGGGCGAGCAGGGCGGCCTCCTCGCCGCCGAGCAGCCCGTCCTCCCCGGCGTGCGGGTTGAGGCCGGCGAGGGCGATGCGGCCGCCGGCGTGGCGGCCGAGGCAGTCGAGAGCGTCCACCACCGCCGCGGTGGTGATGCCGTCGAGGGCCTGGCGCAGCGGCTCGTGGACGGTGAGCAGCGCCACCTGCAGGTCGGGGGCGAGGAAGGCCATCAGGTAGTCGCGACCGTAGCGGTCGAGACCGCAGGCGGCGGCGAGGTAGTCGGTGTGGCCGCGGAAGCCGGGCAGCCGATGGCGGGCGATCGACACCTTCGATACCGGCAGCGTTACCAGCGCGGCGGCCTCGCCGCCGCGCACCAGCGCCACGCCGCGGTCGAGGGCGGCGAGCGCCGCGCCGGCGTCGGCGGCTGCCGATTCGCCAGGGGTGACCGTGCGCGCCTCGCCCAGCGGGTCGAGCACCGCGATGGCTGGCGGCGGCGTGTCGGTCGAAGCCGGGACCTCGTCGACGAAGCGCAGCCGCTCCCACCCCGCGGGTACGAGCCGGCGCACCGCGAGCAGCGCCGCGCGCTCGGCGACGAAGAGCAGCTCGGCGTCGGCGGTGGGTGGCGAGGCGGCCAGCCGCAGCAGCAGCTCGGGACCGATGCCGGCGGGGTCTCCCTGGGTGAGGACCAGCCGCGGGCGCGGCCGCGCAGCGGGCCGCGCGACTTCACCGCGCGCGGCGCTCAGGGCTGACCGGGAGGAGGAGGCGTGGGCCGTGGACGCCGGCGGCGCAGCTCCTCCTCCTTGAACATGTAGCGGATGTTGTGCTTGGGGATCAGCAGGTTGGGGCCGTCGTGGCGGTTGAGCTTGATCGCCCCCTTGTCGTACCACTCGATCCAGCCGCGCAGCTCCTCGCCGTCGTTGAGCTGCACCACCATCGGCGTCTTGTTCGCCATCTGCTTGAGGTAGTAGAACTCCTCGGCGTTGGTCTGCTCGGGCGGACTCTGCTTGCGCCGCACCGAGCGGGGCGCGCCGCCGTCCTTCTTGAGCTCCGCGAGGTCGGGGCGGATCAGCTTTCGGTTGACCATGAGGCTCCGTTTTCGCCTTCGCCGTCGATGACCGGCAGGGTCGTCGCTGGCGGAGTCCTGCGGTTCTTGTACTCCTCGTCCTCGTAGGCCAGACAGCAGAGCAGGCGGCCGCACTGCCCGGAGATCTTCGACGGATTCAACGACAGGTTCTGCCGCTTGGCCATTTGAATGGAGATCGGGCGAAAATCCTTCAGCCACGTCGAGCAGCAGAGGGTACGCCCGCAGACGCCGATGCCGCCCAGCAGCCGGGCCTCGTCGCGCGCGCCCACCTGCACCATCCGTACCCGCATGCCGAACCGCCGCGACAGGTCGCGCACCAGCTGCCGGAAGTCGACGCGCCCCTCGGCGGTGAAGTAGAAGGTCGCCTGCTCCTTGTAGAGCGGAAAGTCGACCCGCGACACCTTCATCTCCAGGCTGAGGTTCTTCGCCCGCTCCTGGCAGAAGCGCTTGCCAGTCGACTCGTTGTCGCGTTGACGCTCCCAGGCCTTGAGGTCGTCGTCGCCGGCGGCGCGCACCACCTTGACGGCGCTCGACTTCTGGCAGGGCTTGAAGACCGCCATCGGCGACTTCTCGACGTAGCCGACGGCTAGGCCCTCCTGGCGCTCGACCACCACCCGGTCGCCGTGCGCGTAGATCGCCTCACCGCTGGCGCACAGGGTGAGGTTGGTCTCTTCGCCGAAGCGGACGCCGACATAGGTGTTCTCCACCGCCGTCGACATGCCGCGATACTGGCAACCACCACATCCGCCCATATTTTTGGCACCGTCTATGGTCGGAGGAGGGCTCGGCGCAGGGCCGCCCTCCTCGGAGTGGGCCTCCCGTCAGTGCCGACCGCTCGCCGCATGCAGCGCGGCGACGAGGGCTTCGAAAGACCCAGCCCTTCCTGGGCCGGGAGGCAGTTTCTGCTCGACTCGAATCGCGTTGCTAACCCCATGGCTGCAAGGGCCTTGGAGCGCTAAGCAGTATCGCACCCGCGGGCGAGGCGGTCAAACGCGCCGCGGCGAGACATCGCTCAGGCGCGCGACTCGGTCGACTCGATCACCGCCCGTCCGATGTCGCGGCGGTAGGCCTTGCTCGGCCAGTCGACGACCGACACGCCGCCGTAGGCCCGCTTGAGCGCCTCGCGCAGGGTGGGGCCAGTGGCGCAGACGTTGAGCACCCGGCCGCCGGCCGACACCAGCTGGCCATCGCGGCGTGCCGTTGCGGCGTGGAACACGTGCACGCCGTCGATGGCGGCCGCCTGCTCGAGGCCGGTGAGGGGCTCCCCTTTGGCCGGCACGCCCGGGTAACCGGTGCTCGCCAGGACGACGCAGGCGGCGGCCTCGTGACGCCATTGCAGCCGCGTCACCCCGAAGTTGCCGGCCGCCCCGGCCTGCAGCACCGGCAACAGATCGTCCTCGAGGCGCAGCAGCATCGCCTGCGCCTCGGGGTCGCCGAATCGGGCGTTGAATTCCAGCACCTGCGGGCCCTCGCTGGTGAGCATGAGACCGCCGTAGAGCACGCCGCGCAGCGGCCGCCCCTCGGCGGCGAGCCCCTCGACGGCGGGGCGCATCACCCGCTCGAGGATGTCCTGCGCGACGTCCTTCTCGAGCACACCCGTGGGGCTGTGGGCTCCCATGCCCCCGGTGTTGGGCCCGGTGTCCCCCTCGCCCAGACGCTTGTAGTCGCGGCAGGCGGCGAGCGGCAGCAGGCGGCTGCCGTCGGAGAGCACCATGAAGGAGATCTCGTCGCCCACCAGGCAGCGCTCGACCACCACGCGGTCGGCGCTGGCGCCGAAGCGGCGCTCGGCGAAGAAGGTGTCGAGGGTGGCGTCGAGCTCGGCGGCGTCGCGCGGGATGAGCACTCCCTTGCCGGCGGCGAGGCCGTCGGCCTTGAGCACCACCGGCAGGCCCAGCTCGCGCGCCGCCGCCTCCGCCTCGGTGCGCTCGTGGACGACGGCGAACGGCGCGGTGGGGATGCCGTGGCGGACCATGAACTGCTTGGCGAACACCTTGCTCGACTCGATCTCCGCCGCCGCCTTGGTGGGGCCGAAGACGGCACAGCCGCGGGCGGCGAGCTCGTCGGCGAGCCCCAAGGACAGCGGCAGCTCGGGACCGACGATGGTGAGGTCGATGCGCGCCTCGGCGGCGAAGCCAGCGATCTCGTGGATCTCCTCGGGCTGGCGGGGCACGAGGTCGGCCAGCTCGGCGATGCCGGGGTTGCCAGGCGCGCAGTAGAGCTCGCCGAGCAGCGGGCTCTGCCGCAGCTTCCAGCACAACGCGTGCTCGCGCCCGCCGCCGCCGACGACCAGCACCCTCATGCCGCCCCTCGCATCCGGGAGACCGCCTGCACCGCCGCCACTGCCATCACGTCGAGCACGTCCTCCACCGAGCAGCCGCGCGAGAGATCGTGCACCGGCGCGGCGAGCCCCTGCAGCAGCGGACCCACCGCCCGCGCGCCGGCCAGCCGCTCGCTCAGCTTGTAGGCAATGTTACCGGCATCGAGATCTGGAAAGACCAGCACGTTGGCGGCGCCGGCGACGGCGCTGCCCGGCGCCTTGCGTACCGCCACCTCCGGCACCAGTGCCGCGTCAGCCTGCAGCTCGCCGTCGACGGCGAAGCCGACACCCCGCCGTCGCAGCTCGGCGAGGGCGGCGCGGACCTTCTCGACGCGCGGATGCTGGGCGCTGCCGTGGGTGGCGAAGGACAGCAGCGCCACCCGCGGCTCCTCGTCGAGCAGCACGCGGCAGCTTTCGGCCGCTGCCTCGGCGATGTCGGCGAGCGCTAGCGGCGTGGGATCAGGAACCACCGCGCAGTCGCTGTAGATGAGCTCGCGACCGCCCGCCGGGAAGCTCATCAGAAAACAGGAGGAGACCAGCGACAGCCCCGGCCGCGGCCCCACCGCGCGCAGCGCCGCGCGCAGGGTCTCGGCGGTGGTGGCCACCGCGCCCATCACCGCGCCGTCGGCGTCGCCGGCGGCGACCAGCAGCGCCGCAAATTGCAGCGGCTCGCGGGCGAGACGCGGCGCGTCGTCGCTGGGCAGGCCGCGGGCGGCCAGGCGCTCGGCGAGCAGCGCGGCGAGACGCGGCGCCCGGGGGTCGGTGGCGGGATCGCAGCAGTCGAGCGCAACGTCCGCCGCCAGCGACGCCGCGGCGGCGCGCAGCGCCACCGGGTCGCCGAGCAGCAACGGCCGGCAGAGCCCCTGCTGGCGGGCGCGCAGGGCCGCTTCGAGCACGCGCGCATCGCCGCCCTCGGGCAGCGCGATCACCGCCTCGCTGCCGCGCGCCCGCCGCCGCAGCCGCTCGATGGCCGTCGCGGCGTGGGCCGGGGCCGTCGGCGCCTGCGGGATCGGGCTCTCCACCGGCGGGGTGGTCACCGCACCGCGGAGACCAGGTCGCCGCGCCGCCGGCCCTGCAGCGCCAGCGCCGCCTCCTCGACCTCGTCGATCAGGTAGTCGGGCGTCGAGGCACCGGCGGTGACGCCGAGGGTGTCGACCCCGGCGAGCCACTCCGGCCGCAGGTCCTCGGGGCCGTGCACCAGGTAGCTGGGCTTCAGCCGCTCGCAGATCTCCCACAGGTGGCGGGTGTTGGCGCTGCGCTTGCCGCCGATGACGAGGATCGCCTGCACCTCGGGGTCCTCGGCCAGCCGCAGCGCCGCCTCCTGGTTCTCCTTGGTGGCGTAGCAGATGGTGTCAGTGCGCGAGACGTTGCCGCCGCGCTCCTCGATGGCACGCGCCACCGCCTCGTATTCGTCGGCATTGAGGGTCGTCTGGTAGAGGATGCGCACGCCGGGGTAGGCCGCCCAGTCCACCGCCGTCGCCTCCTCGACGGTCGAGATCACGTGGTATGCCGCCGGATCGAGGTCGTGGGTGTAGCCGAGGATCTCGCGGTGACGCGGGTCGCCGATGAAGGCGAGATGAAGGCCCTGGCGCAGCGCCGCCTGGGCGTCGTCGTGAACGTCGTAGACGAACGGGCAGGTAGTGTCGAGCACCTGCAGGCCGCGCCGCCGGGCGGTGTGGAGGAAGGACGGCGGCACGCCGTGGGCGGAGAAGACGATGGTCCCGTCGCGCACCTCGTCGAGGCTCTCGACGGTGCGCACCCCCAGTTCCTCCATCTCGCGCACCACCCGCTCGTTGTGCACCACCTGGCCGAGAATGGCGCCGCGCCCGCCCGCGGCGGCAAACTTCTTCACCTTGCGGTCGGCGATCCGCACCCCGGCGCAGAAGCCATACTTCTCAGCACGTTTGATGCGCATGCGGTGGCAGTTTACCACCGGGGTTAGAGGCCGCTGGCGTGCGGGGCGGGCGGCGCCCCGCCCCGCGACGCGGACGCTCAGTACACCGGTGTCGCCGCCCCGACAGGCGCCGGCGCGGTGGACGCTTCCGCCGCTCCCTGCGCGCGCTGCACGACGCCGCAGGCCACTCGCGGGCCGGAGTTGCCGGACGGCTGCGTCTTGAAGTCGTCCTTGCCCCCGTGGAAGATCACCGTCTTGCCGAGGATGTCGTTGGCGCCGCCGCCGCCGATGCTGAGATCGGCGGAGGTGAGGTCGAGGTGACCGGTGCCGTCGGCACCCACCTCGACGTTGCCGAAATCGCCGGCATGGTGGGGCGGCACAGCGGGGTCGCCGTGCGCCACGTTGGCGGGGTTGAAGTGATCGCCCGCCGACTTGAAGTCGGGAGCGTCACAGCTGGCCCCGGCGTGGAGGTGAAAGCCGTGGGTGCCGGCCTTGGCCCCCTGCACGCGCGCCACCACGTGGACGCCCCCAGCCTCCTGGGTGAAGGTCACCACGCCGGTGACCCCACCGGGACCGGCGAGCTGCGCGCCGGCGATGTCGCTGGTGAGCGTCGGCGCCGGCGTCACCTCCATCATCGGCGTCGGCGCCGCGTTGGCGGTCTCGGACTCCTGCACCACCGACTCGTCGCTCTTCTTGCAACTGGCGAAGACTGCGCCGACGATCAGCACGGCGCACCACACACTCCACTTCCGCATCTTCGGCCTCCTTTGCTGTGCCGGGCCGCGCGGGCCAGAGGTCTGCCCCTCCGGCGCCGCGGGCGGAAGGGCACTCTAGCAACCAGCGTGCCGACTGGCGCCGCGGGCCGGCTCGCTGGCCGGCTGGCTCAGCGGCTGGCGGCGCGCGGCTCGGCCTCGCCGGGCAGCAGCTCCAGCCGCACGTTGGCGAAGCCGCGCTCGACCTGGATGGAGACCGGCGTGGCGGCCTCGTCCTCCGCCAGCCAGAGGTCGAGCCCCCCCTTCCAGAAGCGCTCCCCCGTCCGCACGCCGCGCACGCGGTAGTGAGTGGCGTTGAAGGTACCGGCCGGTACCTTGCGCACCTCGGCGCCCACCCGCTCGACCAGCACCGGATAGACGTGCCCGTCCGACCAGATGCGCATGCGCATCGCCTGCGTCGGCCGGCGCTCGCGGATGAGGTGGATGCCGGAGGCGACGTCGACGACGTCGCCGTCGTCGACCTTGTCGCGCTTGGACTTGGTCTCGCCGCGCCAGCGGTAGGAGGACCAGGCGAGGGCAGTGGTGCCGTCGGGGCGCGTCTCGCCGCCGTAGAGGAAGTATTCGCCGCGCGCGCTGTCGGGCGAGGTGATCTCGAGCTCGGTGATGCGGCCGCCGTCGTTGGGGCGGCTGCGCAGCTCACCCTTCCCCTGATGCGGCAGGAAGATGCCGGCGAGGCGTCCCATGAAGCCGCGCAGGCTCCAGGCATAGCGCAGCGACTCGGCGGCCGCCGGCCGCGCCGCGCCGAGGAGCAGCAGCAGCGACGTCGCCACGATCAGCAGCACGCGGGGCCGCGACGAGATTCGCGCGGGGAAACGACGCAGGTCCATCGCGCGGGAGAACAATCCCCGGCCGGCGGTGATTCCCTTCACTCCGTCGACACCGGCGTGGCGCGACGCACGGGATCGCTGGCAAGCGCTGCCTGCAGGGTGTGCCAGGCGAGGGTGGCGCACTTGACGCGCATCGGGTACTCGCGCACGCCGGCCAGGGCCGCCAGCTTGCCCAGGCGCTCGGTGTCTTCGGCAGGGCGCGAGGGATCGCCGGTGAGCATGGCGTGCACGGCGTCGAAGAGCTGCTGCGCCTCCGGCACCGTCCTGCCCGCCAGCGCCTCGGTCAGCAGCGACGCCGAGGCGGTGGAGATGGCGCACCCGGAGCCCTCGAAACCGACGCCGTCGAGGCGGTCGCCGTCGCGGCGGACGTAGATCTTCACCTTGTCGCCGCACAGCGGGTTGTAGCCCTCAGCGACCTGGTCGGCGCCGGCCAGCTGGCCGAAGTTGCGCGGCCGCTTGCAGTGGTCGAGGATGATGTCCTGGTAGAGGTCGGTGAGCTCGGACATCAGGCGAAAAGCTCCTGCGCCTTGGCGACCGCCGCCGCCAACGTCTCCACCTCCTCCCGCGTGTTGTAGACGGCGAAGGAGGCGCGGGCGGTGGCGGCCACGCCGAAGCGCTCCATCAGCGGCTGCGCGCAGTGGTGGCCGGCGCGCACCGCCACCCCCTCGGCGTCGAGGATCGTCCCCACGTCGTGGGCGTGAACGCCGGCGACGAGAAACGAGAGCACCGAGGCCTTCGCGCGCGCGCTGCCGATGAGGCGCACGCCGGGGATCGCGCCGAGCAGCTCGGTGGCGTGGGCCAGCAGCTCCTGCTCGTGCGCCGCCACCACCTCCTGGCCGAGCGACTCCAGCCAGTCGAGCGCGGCGGCGAGACCCACGGCGCCGACGATGTGCGGCGTGCCGGCCTCGAAGCGCGCCGGCGGCGGCGCGTAGTCGGTCTTGGCGAAGGAGACGTGGAGGATCATGTCACCGCCGCCCTGCCACGGGGGCATTTCGGCGAGCAGCTCGGGCCGCCCCCACAGCGCGCCGATGCCGGTCGGCCCGTAGACCTTGTGCCCGGAGAAGGTGTAGAAGTCGCAGCCCAGCGCCCCGACGTCGATCGCCAGGTGAGGCGCCGCCTGCGCGCCGTCGACCACCACCGCCGCGCCCGCGTCGTGGGCCAGGCGCGAGATCTCGGCGATCGGGTTGATGGTGCCGAGCGCGTTGCTGACGTGGACGCAGGCGACCACCTTGACGCGCGAGCCGGCGCCGGGCGTGAGCAGCCGCGCCAGCTCGTCGAGCCGCAGCTCGCCGCGGTCGTCGACCGGCGCCACCACCAGCTTGGCGCCCGTCACTTCGCACACCATCTGCCAGGGCACGATGTTGGAGTGGTGCTCCATCTCGGTGACCAGCACCGCGTCGCCGGGGGCGAGGCGCGGCCGCGCGTAGCACCAGGCGACCAGGTTGAGCCCCTCGGTGGCGCTGCGGGTGAACACCACCTGCGCCGGGTCGGGGGCGCCGAGGAAGCGCGCCACCCGCGCGCGGGCCGCCTCGTAGGCACCGGTCGCGCGCTGCGACAGCGTGTGCACGCCGCGGTGGACGTTGGCGTAGCTCTCGCGGTAGAAGCGCGCCTCCGCCTCGATCACCGCCAGGGGCTTCTGCGCCGAGGCGGCGCTGTCGAGGTAGACCAGCGGCTTGCCGTTGACCCGCGTCTGCAGGATGGGGAACTGCGCGCGCACCGCCGCGACGTCGAGGGTGGCGGTTGCCGCAACCTCAGGCGTCATGAGTCCTCCTCGAGACGGCCATCTCAGATCGCCTGGCGCACCACGTCCCCTTTGGGCAGCCGCGCCAGCAGCAGCTCCTCGAGGTCGTGGCGCACCGCCGGCGCCTTGATGCGATCGATGACGTCGCGGGCGAAGGCGTAGGTGAGCAGGCTCTTGGCTGCCTCCTCGCCGATGCCGCGCGAGCGCAGGTAGAAGACCGCCTCCTCGTCGAGCTGCCCCACCGTCGAGCCGTGTGTGCATTTGACGTCGTCGGCGAAGATGCGCAGCTGCGGGTTGGTGTTGACCAGCGCCTCCTGCGACAGCAGCAGGTTACGGTTGGTCTGCTTGGCGTCGGTCTTCTGTGCCCCGGGGTGGACGTGGATGAGGCCGTTGAACACCGCCCGCGAGCGCCCCTCGAGGATCCCCTTGTAGAGCTCGTGGCTGCCGCAGTGGGGAGCCTGGTGCTCGACCAGCATCTGGTGGTCGACGTGCTGGCGGCCGCGGGTGAGGTAGAACCCGTTGAGGATGGCGTCCACTCCCTCGCCGGCGAGCACCGCCCGCACGTCCTGGCGCACCAGGCTGCCGCCGGTGACCACGGAGTAGGAGGTGGGGTGGGCGTCGCGGTCGCACCAGAGCTGCTGCAACCCCACCTGGGCCGCCGCCGGCCCCTCCTGGGCGAGGCGATAGTGATCGACCACCGCCGCCGGGCCGACGACCAGCTCGGTCACCGGGCATACCAGGGTCTCGCCCTCCCCCACCGTCGCATAGCGCTCGACCAGGGTGGCGGCGCTGTGCTCCTCGGCGACCACCAGCAGGCGCGGGTAGGAAACCCGCGGCTGCCCGGCCTCGGCGGTGGTCAAGAAGAGCACCTGCAGCGGCCGCTCGCAGACGGTGCCGCGGGCGACGTGCAGCAGAGCGCCGTCGGCGAAGAGCGCGGTGTTGAGGGCGGCGAAGGGGGCGTCGTCGAAGGTGGCATGCCGGCCGAGTAGCTCGACCGCCGGGTCGCCGGCGGCGATCGCCTCGCGCAGCGAGCGCAAGCGCACGCCGGCGGGCAGGCCGGCGACGTCGGAGAGCTCGGGCGCCACCTCACCGTCGACGAACACCAGGTGGGCGGTGCCGGCGTAGAGCCAGGGCGCGGCGTCGGCGGCCGTCAGCGGCCGCGGCGTGGCGCGCGCGAAGCGGGTGCGCGCGAGCGGCCCGACGTTGGTGAAGCGCCACGCCTCCTGGCGCATGCTGGGGAAGCCCAGGGCGGTGAAGCGGGCGAAGGCCTCTTCGCGCAGGCGGCGCAGCCGCGCGGGCTCGGCCGCGCGCGCGGCGGCGCGGGCGGTGAAGTCGTCGGCGTACGGCCGCAGGGCCGCCACAGCCTCCTCGCCGCCCGGACCCTTGCTCGCCGCCGCCGCCCGCTCGGCGGCTCCTGCCGGCGCGCCGGTCAGCGGCTGCTCGGCCCCCCCTGCCCCTCCAGGGGCGGGGGGAAGTGAGTCGAGGAGGATCTCGCCGCTCAAGTCCCGGCCCCCACCGGCGCCGCGGCCACCTTGGCGTGCGCTCCCGACCGCGCCTCCTGCTCGAGCCAGCCGTAGCCCTTCTCCTCCAGCTCGAGGGCAAGCTCCTTGCCGCCGCTGCGCACGATGCGGCCGTCCACCAGCACGTGCACGAAGTCGGGGACGATGTACTCGAGCAGCCGCTGGTAGTGGGTGATCACCAGGAAGGCGCGCTCGGGCGAGCGCAGCGAGTTGACGCCGTCGGCGACGATGCGCAGGGCGTCGATGTCGAGCCCGGAGTCGGTCTCGTCGAGGATGGCGAGCTTGGGCTCGAGCACCGCCATGTGGAAGATCTCGTTGCGCTTCTTCTCGCCGCCGGAGAACCCCTCGTTGACCGGCCGCTGCAGCAGCGACTCGTCCATCTTCACCAACTTCATGCGCTCGCGCACCAGGCGCAGGAAGTCGACCGCGTCGAGCTCGCTCTGCCCGCGGTGACGGCGGACGGCGTTGAGCGCCGCCTTCAAGAAGTAAGTGTTGGAGACGCCAGGGATCTCCACCGGGTACTGGAAGGCGAGGAAGATCCCCTCCCGAGCGCGGTCCTCGGGAGCCATCTCCAGCAGGTCCTCACCCTGGTAGAGCACCTTGCCTTCGGTGACGTCGTATTCATCGCGGCCGGCGAGCACCTGGGCGAGCGTGCTCTTGCCCGAGCCGTTGGGACCCATGATGGCGTGCACCTCGCCGGGGCGCACGGCGAGCGAGATGCCGCGCAGGATCTCGTTGCCGTCGACGGAAGCGTGAAGGTTCTGGATATCGAGCATGTCGTGGTCGGTCCTCTGGTCTGGTCGGCGACA
>DASYUP010000362.1:0-15183 GCA_036001185.1 Thermoanaerobaculia bacterium | reverse complement strand
GGTCGAGGAGTCGCTCGTCGCCGAGCAGGACTGGCTCGCGCCCTATCGTGCCCTCGCGCAGCCGCTGCCGGTGGGCGAGCGCTTGCTGCTCGACCCCCGCGAGCCCGGGGCCCAGCCGGCGGCCGCGCCGGCCGGGCGCCTGCTGCTCCGCGTTCCCGCCCGCAGCGCCTTCGGCACCGGCAGTCACGCCTCGACCCGGCTCGCCCTGCGGCTGCTCGAGCGACTGCCGCTCGCCGGGGTGCGGGTGCTCGACATCGGCGCGGGCAGCGGAGTGCTGTCGCTCGCCGCCCTCGCCCTCGGCGCGGCGGGCGCCGCGGGACTCGACGTCGACCCCGCGGCGGCCCTGCTCGCCGGCCAGCACGCGCGCCTGAACGGGCTGCCGGCGCGCTGCTGGGCGGGATCGCTCGCCGCCCTCGCCATGGGCGCCCGTTTCGAGCTCGTGCTGGTCAACGCGCTCCCCCACGAGGTCCTGCCGGAGGCCGCCCGCGTCGCCGCCGCCGTGGCCCCGGCCGGCCGCCTGGTCGTCTCCGGCGTCCTCGCCGCCGAGGCTGCGCCCGTGCTCGCCGCCTGGGCCGCTCGCGACCTCCTGCCGCTCGATACCCTCGCCGAGGAGGAGTGGATCGCGTGGACGCTGGCGCGGTCATGACGCCGACGCTGGTGGTGACCGCCACCGAGCTGCAGGGGGACCGGGTGGTGCTGCGCGACGAGGCCTACCGCCACCTCTTCCGCGCCCGCCGCCTCGGTCGCGAGGATCGCCTCCGGCTCACCGATGGCGCCGGCCGGGCGCGGTTCGCCGCGATCGCCGAGCTCGACCGGCGGCAGGCGGTGCTGCGCCTGCTCGGACCGGCGCCGGCCAACGACCCGCGGCGGCGGGTCACCCTGCTGGTCGCCACCCCGCGCCCCGAGCGCGCCGCCTGGCTGGTGGAGAAGGCCACCGAGCTGGGCGTTGCCGCCATCGGTTTCCTCGCCAGCAGCCGCTCAGTGCGCGAGATCGACGCCAAGGGGCTCGCCCGCCTGCAGCGCGTCGCCGTCGCCGCCCTCGAGCAATGCGGCGGCGCGAGCCTGCCGCGGCTCAGCGGGCCGCATCGGTCCGTCGAGCTGCCCGCGTTGCTCGCCGGGACCCGCGGCTACGTGCTCGACCCTGCCGCCACCACCCCGCTGCCGGTGGCCGACGCCGACCCCGTCACCGTGCTGGTGGGCCCCGAGGGCGGCTGGGCCGCCGACGAGCTCGCCGCCCTCGGTGAGCTGAGCTTCGGGGGGCTGCCGGTCGCCGCCGCCGGTGGCGAGCTAGCCGCAGCGGCCGTGCGCGGCGCCTCCCTCGGCAGCCGTATCCTACGCGTCGAGACGGCCGCCGTTGCCGCCGCAGCCCTGCTACTTGCCTCCCGCTGACGGTGGCCTGACAATTCGTTGACAAAGGCCTGACGCCCCCCCGACCGCGAGGGCGCTTAGAGTCCGGCCCCGAGGTTTGCATGCAGCGCCGCACCATCATCACCGGCACCGGTAGCTACCTGCCGTCGCGCAAGGTGGCCAACGAGGAGTTCGTCAACCACCACTTCCTCGACCCCACGGGACAGCCGCTGCCGCAGCCCGGCGACGAGGTGGTCGACAAGTTCCTCCGCATCACCGGCATCGGCGAGCGGCGCTACGTCACCGACGACCTGGTGGCCTCCGACATCGCCGCCCTCGCCGCCGAGGAGGCCTTCAGAAGCTCGGGCACCGACCGCGAGTCGCTCGACTACCTGATCGTCGCCCACAACTTCGGCGACATCGCCGCCGACAACCGGCGCTCGTCGTTCGTCCCCACCCTCGCCTCGCGGGCGAAGGCGAAGCTCGGCATCAGGAACCCGCGCACCATCGCTTACGACCTCCCCTTCGGCTGCCCGGGGTGGCTGCAGGCGGTCATCCAGGCCGACTACTTCCTCAAGTCCGGCGACGCGCAGCGGGCGCTGGTGATCGGCGCCGAGACGCTCTCGCGGGTGAGCGACTGGCACGACCGCGACAGCATGATCTACGCCGACGGCGCCGGTGCCGCCATCCTCGAGGCGCGGGAAACTGACGAGCCCATCGGCATCCTCGCCCACGCCGCGCGCACCGACGCCAGCGAGCACGCCTGGCTGTTGCGCATGGAGACCACCTGCTGCCCCAACGGCGACGACGACGCCCTCTTCCTCAAGATGGATGGGCACAAGGTGTACGAATACGCCGTCAAGACGGTGCCGGGCGTGGTGGAGGAGTGCCTCGCCAAGGCTGGTCTCTCCGTTGCCCAGGTGGACAAGATCCTCATCCACCAGGCCAACGCCAAGATGGACGAGGCGATCATCAAGCGGCTGCTGCGTGCCCACGGCATCGACCGCAGCGTCGAGGAGCTGGCGCCGATGACCGTCGGCTGGCTGGGCAACAGCTCGGTGGCGACCCTGCCGACGCTGCTCGACCTGCTGCTCAAGGAGGGCGTCGACGGCCACGGCCTCGGGGCGGGCGACCTCTGCGTCTTCGCCTCGGTGGGGGCGGGGATGAACGTCAACGCGCTGGCCTACCGGGTGCCCTGAGGGGCCACCCGCCTTGCGGGTATGCGCCGCCCCCGGCCGGCGGCTGCGCGGCGCGTGCGCGGCGCAAATTGACACTACCCGCCCCGACCTCTACGATGATTGCAACCCCCGGCCACCCCGAGAGATCCACCTCCGTTCCGTCGGCAGCCGGGCAAGGAGCCGTTCATGAACATCAACGACCTGCTGAAGATCGCGGTCGAGCGCAAGGCCTCCGACCTGCACCTCAAGGTCGGCAGCCACCCGGTCATCCGCGTCGACGGCGAGCTGCAGCCGCTGGTCGAGCTCAAGCGGCTGATGCAGGAGGACACCATCGCCATGGCGTTCTCCATCATGAACGCCCGCCAGAAGCAGCTCTTCAAGGAAGAGTTCGAGATCGACATCGCCTATTCGGTGCCGGGCCTCGGCCGCTTCCGTTGCAACATCTTCCAGCAGCGCGGCACGGTGGGGCTGGTGCTGCGCGTCATCCCGGCGCGCATCCTCACCATTCGCGAGCTGATGCTGCCGCCGGTGCTCGAGCGCATCTGTGACGAGGCGCGCGGCCTGGTGCTGTGCACCGGCACCACCGGCTCGGGCAAGTCGACCTCGCTGGCGGCGATGATCGACTACATCAACGGCCTGCGCACCGACCACATCATCACCATCGAGGACCCCATCGAGTTCCTGCACCGCGACAAGAAGGCGATCGTCAACCAGCGCGAGATCGCCTCCGACACCCGCGACTTCGCCAAGGCCCTGCGCTCGGCCCTGCGCCAGGACCCCGACGTCATCCTGGTCGGCGAAATGCGCGACTACGAGACCATCGAGACGGCGCTGCTGGCCGCCGAGACCGGCCACCTCGTTTTCTCGACCCTGCACACGCTCGACGCCACCGAGACCATCAACCGCATCATCGCCGTCTTCCCGCCCCACCACCAGAAGCAGATCCGCATCCAGCTCGGCCAGGTGCTGCGCTCGGTGATCTCGCTGCGCCTGATGCCGCGCGCCGATGGCATGGGCCGCGTGCCGGCCTGCGAGGTGATGCGGGTGACGCCCTACATCCGCGAGTGCATCGAGAACAAGGACAAGACCAAATACATCCGCGAGCAGATCTCGCTGGGCACCAGCCAATACGGCATGCAGACCTTCGACCAGAGTCTCTTCGGCCTCTACAAGGCCGGCCTCATCACGCTGGAGGAGGCGCTGCGCCGGGCCACCAACCCCGACGAGTTCAAGCTCAAGATCCAGGGCGTGCAGTTCACCGCCGACATCGCCCGCGAGGAGATGGAAGGCACGCTGCGCTCCGGCAACGACAGCGAGATGATGAACCAGGACAGCCCGTTCCAGATCGAACGCTGACGGTCTGACCGAGAACCGGATCTCCTGCCACGAGAGGGCGCTGCGGCTGCTCGCCGCGCGCCCCCACTTCCGCGCCGAGCTGGGCAGGAAGCTCCTGACCCGCGGCTATCCGCCCGACGAGGTGGAGGCGACGCTGCGACGCTGCGCCGAGCAGGGCTACCTCGACGACGAGGCGACGGCGCGGGCCTTCGTCGCCGAACGCCAGGAGCGACGCGGGCTGGGCAAGGCGCGGGTGGCGGCGGAGCTGCGACGACGGGGCGCCGCGGCGGGGGCCGTCACCGCCGCTCTCGCCGGGGTGGGCGACGACGACGAGCTGGGCCGGGCGCGCGAGGCGGCGGCGAAATGGCGCCGGCGCGACGCCGCCGGCCCCGCGGCAAGGGCCGCGCTGGCCCGCCACCTCGACCGCAAAGGCTTCAGCCGCCGTGCTATCGTCACCGTTCTCGAAGAGGCCGGAGCGGCGGAAGGTGCCGGCCTCGACGAGGCCGAGCCCGAGCCAGCGGATTGACCCCGCCGACGACGCGGCGAGATCCGGACCGTCATCGCGAGGGCCCGCAGGGCCCCGTGGCGATCTCGGCGCTGAGATCGCCACGTCGCTTCGCTCCACCGCGATGACGGGAGGGGCGACGGCGACGCGCCCCGTGCCGCGATTCACTAGCCCAGGATGGTCTTCATGCAGAGCAAGGACGTCCGCCAGAGCTTTATCGACTTCTTCGCCCAGCGCGGCCACCTGCCCGTGCCGAGCTCGCCGCTGGTGCCGCACGGCGATCCCACCCTGCTGTTCACCAACGCCGGCATGGTGCAGTTCAAGGACTACTTCCTCGGCCGCGAGACGCCGCCGGGCAAGCGCGCGGTGTCGGTGCAGAAGTGCCTGCGCGTCTCCGGCAAGCACAACGACCTCGAGAACGTCGGCCCCAGCCCGCGCCACCACACCTTCTTCGAGATGCTCGGCAACTTCTCGTTCGGTGATTACTTCAAGGCCGAGGCGATCGAGCTCGGCTGGCAGCTGGTGACGGCGACCTGGGGGCTCTCACCCGACCTCCTGGCGGCGACGGTCTACGAGCAGGACGACGAGGCGGCGGCGCTGTGGCGGAAGATCTCCGGCCTGCCGGCCGAGCGCATCCACCGCTGCGGCGCCAAGGACAACTTCTGGGCCATGGGCGACACCGGCCCCTGCGGCCCGTGCAGCGAGATCTACGTCGACCTGCAGCCAGGCCGCCCGCCGGTGGCGTGGGAGGAGGGCACCGAGAGCGGCCGCTATCTCGAGATCTGGAACCTCGTCTTCATGCAATTCGACCGCGCCGCCGACGGCACCATGACGCCGCTGCCCAACCCGTCGATCGACACTGGCGCCGGGCTCGAGCGGGTCACCGCGGTGCTGCAGGGGGTGGCCAGCAACTACGACACCGACCTCTTCGCGCCGATCACCGCCGCGGTTGCCGCCCTGTCGTCGCGTGAATACCGGGGCGGCGACGGCGCCGACGACGTCGCCATGCGGGTGATTGCCGACCACCTGCGGGCGGTCACCTTCCTGCTCGCCGACGGCGTCATCCCCAGCAACGAGGGGCGCGGCTACGTGCTGCGCCGCATCTTGCGACGGGCGGTGCGCCATGGCATGCACCTCGGCTTCGAGGAACCCTTCCTGCACCGGCTGGTGCCGGTGCTCGGCGAAGTGATGGGGGGCGCCTATCCCGAGCTCGGCGCCTCCCGCGAGGCCACGATCACCACCGTGCGCGCCGAGGAAGAGAAGTTCCTCGCCACCGTGGCCACCGGGGCCCGCCAGGTGCAGGCCGCGATCGAGTATCAGAGGAACAGTGGTTCCGACGAGTTGCCGGGCGACGTCGTCTTTCGGCTCTCTGACACTTACGGAGTTCCGCCTGAGTTAGTCCGAGAGATCGCTGAGGAAGAGCGTTTCAGAGTCGATTGGGAGCAATTCGAAAGGTTGCTTGGCGCGCAGCGGCAACGTTCGCGCGGTGTCACCGCCGGGGCGCAGAAGGATGCCGCGGCAGTGCTGGGGATGCTGGGCGGCCTGGAGGCCACACGGTTCGTCGGCTACGAGACGCTGGTGGTGGAGGACGCCACGGTGCTGGCGGCCCACCCGCAAGTCGAGGGCGACCTCGGGCCCGCCATCGACAGCGACCAGCAGTCGGTTTCCGCTCCCGGCACGGGGATCGTCGTCACTGACGTGACGCCCATGTACGCCGAGTCCGGCGGCCAGGTGGGCGACACCGGAGAGCTCTCCTGGCACGACGGCCGCGGCGCCGTCCTCGACACCAAGAAGCTGACCAGCGGCGTGGTCTACACCTACGTGCGAGTCGACGAGGGTCGCCTCGCCCCCGGTGAGCGAGTGACGCTCGCCGTCGGCGAGTCGACCCGCCGCGACACCGAGCGCAACCACACCGCCACCCACCTGCTGCATGCGGCGCTGCGCCAGGTGCTCGGCGACTCCGTGCGCCAGGCGGGCTCGCTGGTGCACCCCGACCGCCTGCGCTTCGACTTCACCTTCGGCCGCCACCCCACCGCCGAGGAGCTGCGCCGCATCGAGGACCTCGTCAACGAGCGGGTGCGCCAGGCCATCCCCACGCGCATCATCGTCCAGGGCTACCAGGAGGCGGTGGCCCGCGGCGCCATGGCCCTCTTCGGCGAGAAATACGGCGACCGCGTGCGCACCGTCGAGGTGCCTGGCTTCTCGCTCGAGCTGTGCGGCGGCTGCCACGTGCGCAACACCGGCGAGATCGGCCTCTTCCTCCTGACCGGCGAGCGCGGCATCGCCTCCGGCGTGCGCCGCATCGAGGCGCTCACCGGCCGCGGCGCCGTCGAGCAGGTACGAGCCCGGCAGGCCCTCGCCGAGGGTGTCGCCGCAGCGCTGGGGGTGCCGCTCGAGCGCGCCGGCGAGGAAGCACGGGCGCTGCAGGAGCGCGCCAAGGCGAGCGAGCGGGAGCTGGCGCAGGTGCGCCGGCAGCTGGTCGCCGGCGCTACCGCCCCCGCCGAGCAGGCCCGCGAGGTGGGAGGCGTCAAGGTGGTCGCCCGCGAGGTGCCGCCGGCCCCAGCCGACGAGCTGCGCGACATGGCCGACATGCTGCGCCAGAAGCTGGGCTCTGGCGTGGTGGTGCTGGGGGCGCGTGGCGAGGGCAAGGTGTCGCTGGTGGCGGCGGTCACCCCCGACCTGGTGGGACGCCTGCACGCCGGCAACCTGGTCAAGGCGGCGGCGACGGCCGTGGGGGGGCGCGGCGGCGGCCGTCCCGACTTCGCCCAGGCCGGCGGCAAGGACCCCGAGAAGCTGCCCGCGGCGCTGGCAGCGGCGGTCGACGAGGTCGCCCACCAGCTGGCGGACTACGCCGGGCAGTAGGGCGCATCACGCCGGCTTTCCGCCCCCTCGCTTCGTCTCGATACGTGTCTCTCGGGCGACGGAATACCCGCTCGCCCCGCCCTGTTGCGGCGAGCACACGACAGTTTTGGTACAATCGGCAACTCTCTCGACGGAGCACAAACGGCGTGACGAGCACAAGGCGGAGAGCTCTGGGCTGGGGCTGCGCACTCGCGCTGGTGACCGCCCTGGCGGTGCCGGCAGGGGCTGAGGTCAAGACCCGCGTGCGCGCCGACGGCACGCTCGAGATCTACAACGACGCTCCGAGCTTCTCGTTCCATGCCCGGGCGATGGTGCTGCAGCCGGTGCCGCGCTCCGACTGGGACTTCATGATCCGGCTCTACGCCGCCGAGCGGGGCGTCGACGCCCGGCTGGTGCAGGCCATCATGCAGGTGGAGTCGGCCTACAACGCGCGGGCGGTGTCGCGCACCGGCGCGCGCGGGCTCATGCAGCTGATGCCGGACACCGCCAAGCTCATGCGGGTCGAGGACTCCTTCGACGCCGAGCAGAACATCCGCGGCGGCGTCGCCTACCTACGCCAGATGATCGACCGCTTCGGCGGGCGGCTGGAGCTCGCCATCGCCGCCTACAACGCCGGGCCGACCGCCGTGCAGCGGCACGATGGCGTCCCGCCCTACGCCGAGACCCGCGACTACGTCGACCGCGTGCTCACCCTCTACCGTGGCACCTCGGGCTCGCCGAACGGGCTGGTGGTGCTCGCCGCCAGTGGGCCGGTGCGGGCCAACGCGCTGGTGCAGAGCGACACGCGGTCGGCCCTGCAGCGCGCGCTCGTCGCCGGGTCGCTGCGGACGCAGCCGGTTGCCGCGGCACCCGCCGCGGCGGTGGTGGTCGCTGCCCAGGTCCCGCCGCCGGCCATGGCTCCTGCGCCAGTGGTGGTGGTGGCGGTGGTGGCGCCTGCGACCCCAGCGACGGCGCCGCGACCCGCTCCGGCGGTGCCGGTGGCCGTGCCGGCGAGCCTGCCAGCGGCTCCGGCCCCGGTGCCTGCCCAGCCCGCGACCGGCGCCTAGTCGCCAGCGGAGCGCGGCGCCAGCGGACTGCCGGCTCGGCGCCGCGTCGCTGTACAATCCCGGCGCCCGCGGCGGCCACGCCGCGGCCCCTGCCGACCCTCGGCCGCCAAGAATCCCCCGACGATGCGCCTGCCGCGGCACCTGCCCAACCTGCTCTCGCTCTTTCGCATCCTGCTGGTGCCGTTGCTGGTGGTGGTGCTGCTCACCAAGTTCGAGGGCCGGGAGTTCGTCGGCCTCGGCGTCTTCCTGCTCGCTTCGCTCACCGACTTCCTCGACGGCTTCATCGCCCGCCGCTTCGGCATGGAGACCAGGCTCGGCCGCCTGCTCGATCCGGCGGCCGACAAGATCCTCACCGCCGCGGCGTTCATCTCGCTCGTCGAGCTCAACCCCGGGCTGGTGCCGGCCTGGATGGTGGTGGCGATCATCGCCCGCGAGCTGGCGGTCGACGCGCTGCGCAGCGTCGCCGCCGCCGAGCGGGTGGTGATCGGTGCCAGCTTCGCCGGCAAGATCAAGACCACCTCGCAGATCATCTCGATCAGCCTGCTGATCTTCTACAACCAGCTCGGCGAGTTCAGCCACCTCGCGCCGCTGTCGCTGTGGCTGTCGCTGCTGGTGACGATCTACTCGGGGATCGAGTACTTCGTGCGCTACGGGCGGCTGATCCTCGCCGACGAGGTCGAGCCGGCCGCCTGAAAACAAAAGGAGCGGAAAGCCTCATGGCCTTCCGCTCCTTGGATCCGATGCTAACTTGCTGGCGCTTACTGCGCGGCCGGGCTCGGGGTCGGAGCCGCCGCCGCCGGAGTGGCCTCCATCGACGGGGTGGCCTCCATCATGGGCTCGCCCATCGCGGGGGTCGGGGTCGCCTCGGCCATCGGCTCGCCGGCGGGCTGCTCGGACTCGGTCGCTTCCTCGTTCTTCTTGCAGCCGGTCAGCAGCATCACACCGGGCACCAGCACCAGGGCCAGCATCCAAACGCTGATCTTCTTCATGTCTCTGTCTCTCCCTCGGTCCAACGGTTAAGAAATCGCTCGCGTAGAGCCCCATTGCCTACGCTGCCTCTCGACGTCGGCAGCCCCTGCCGTCGCCGAGGGTCGTTCGAGCAGGTTGCCTGCGCAAGCTCGAACCTGAAAAGGTCCTGAAACTGAAGCGGGAAGGCCTGGGTGACCTTCCCGGACACAGAACCCTTACTTGTGGGGTATGAGGCTTTTGGTGGGAATCCCCTCCTAGGTCGGAAGCTCGACCTGCGGGGGATCCTAACGAAATCTCCGGCGCTGTCAAGCGGGCGGAAGGCGGCTGGTACCATGAGCGGCCGCCGCGCTTGGCGGCCGGAGGATGGGCATGTTCGAGGGTCTGCAGGGCAAGCTCCAGACAGTCTTCCGCGACCTCCGCGGCGAGGGGCGGATCACCCCCGAGGTGCTGGAGGAGGCGCTGCGCCAGATCCGCCTGGCGCTGCTCGAGGCCGACGTCCACTTCCGCGTCGTCAAGGCCTTCGTCGAGCGGGTGCGCGAGCGCGCCGCCGGTGAGGAGGTGCTGGCCAGCCTCAACGGCAGCCAGCAGGTGGTCAAGATCGTCCGCGACGAGCTGGTGGCGCTGCTCGGCGACGAGGGGAGCGAGCTGCGCGTCGACGGCCGGCCGGCGGTGGTCCTGCTCTGCGGGCTGCAGGGCTCGGGCAAGACCACCACCATCGGCAAGCTGGCCAAGCGGCTGCAGTCGCGCGGGCGCCAGCCCCTGCTGGTCGCCGGCGACCTGCAGCGCGCCGCCGCCGTCGAGCAGCTGGTGCAGGTGGGGCGCGCGGTGGGGGCCCCGGTCGTCACCCCCGAGCCGGGGGAGAAGGTCGAGGCGCTCGCCGATCGTGCCCTCAAGGTCGCCCGCGACCGCGGTCACGACGTGCTGCTCTTCGACACCGCCGGCCGGCTGCACGTCGACGAGGCGCTGATGGCGGAGATCAAGCGGCTCGCCGACCGCCTCCATCCCACCGAGACGCTGTTCGTCGCCGACGCCATGACCGGGCAGGACGCGGTCAAGAGCGCCGGCGCCTTCGCCGCGGCGCTGCCGCTCACCGGCGCCATCCTCACCAAGCTCGACGGCGACAGCCGCGGCGGCGCCGCGCTGTCGATCCGCACCGTCGCCAAGGTGCCGATCCGCTTCGCCGGCGTGGGCGAGAAGGCCGACGACCTCGAGCTGTTCCACCCCGATCGCATGGCGGGCCGCATCCTCGGCATGGGCGACGTGCTGTCGCTCATCGAGCGGGCCGAGCGTGAGCTCGATCAGGGCGAAGCCGAGCGGCTGGCCGACCGCATGGTGCGCCAGCAGCTCACCCTCGAGGACCTGCGCGACCAGATGCGGCAGATCCGCAAGCTGGGCTCGATGTCGTCCATCCTCGAGATGTTGCCCAAGGTGGGGCCATTGCGGGGCATGGATAACCTGCAGGTGGACGACGGCCAGCTCAAACGCGTGGAGGCGATCATCGACTCGATGACCCCCCTCGAGCGCCGGCGGCCGCAGGTCTTAGACGGCTCGCGCAAGCGCCGCATCGCCGTCGGCTCGGGCACCCAGGTGCAGGAGATCAACCAGCTGCTGCGCCAGTACCAGCAGATGCAGAAGATGCTCAAGGGCGGGCAGGGCAAGATGATGCGGCGGATGATGGCGGCGAAGCGCCACTAGTCGTCCCGCCCGCCCCGGGGACATGACCGAATTGGCGCACCAATGGCGCGGTTTCCACGATCGCCGCGGCCAATTCGGATCGTGTCCCCTCTTTCCCGCATCGCTGCGGCCAATTCGGAATCGCGCCCCGCTTCGCGCCGCTTCCGTGGTTTTTGCCCCCGCGGTAGCCGCTCTGCTATGATCACGCGCCGCTCCGCCGGGGGCTCGCCCCGCGTACGCTCATTAGTACCCCTGACTTTGCTGAGGAACGCCAGATGGTGAAGATCCGCCTCCGTCGCATGGGCTCGCGCAACCACCCGTTTTTCCGGGTGGTGGTCTCCGACGCCCGCAAGGTCACGACCAGCGCCGCCCTCGACGAGATCGGCTACTACGATCCGCGCAAGCAGCCGGCCATCGTGTCGATCGACCGCGAACGCGTCGACCACTGGGTCGCCAAGGGCGCCCTGCTGTCGCCGACCGTCTCCAAGCTGCTCGAGAAGGCCGGCCAGCAGGCCCAGGCGCAGCCGCCTGCCAAGCCCAAGGCGAAGCCGAAGGCCGAGGCCCCCGTCGAGGCCCAGCCCCAGGGCTAGGGTGTGGACGACGCGGCCCGCGACCTCGTCCGGGTGGTCCGCCACCTGGTCGACCACCCCGAGGAGGTCCGCGTGCGGCAGCTCTCCCGCGGGCGCACGCTGCTCCTCGAGGTGGCGGTGGCCGACGAGGACATGGGCAGCGTCATCGGCCGCAACGGTCGCACGGCGCAGGCCCTGCGGACGCTGCTGCGCGCCCGCGGTGACGTCCTCGGGGTGAGCTATGACCTCAAGATCCGCGAGCAGGGCGAAGGGTGACCGGGGCGCAGCCGAGAGGGTGGCGGTGGGGCGGGTGGCGGCCCCGCACGGCATCCGCGGCGAGCTCGCGGTGGAGCGGCTGTCCGACGTGCCGGGGCGCTTCGCCGCCGGCGCCACGCTGCTGCTGAGTCTTCCCGGCGCGTCGCCGCGCCCGGTCTCGGTCGTCTCCTCGCGAGCGCACGCGTCGAAGGGCAGGGAGCGCCTGCTGCTGCGCCTGGCGGAGGTGGACGACCGCGATGCCGCCGAGGCGCTGCGCGGTGCCCTGCTCGAGGTCGAGGCGACCGCCGTGCCGCCGGCCCCGGAAGGCAGCTACTACCAGTTCGACCTCGTCGGCTGTCGCTGCACCGACCGGCGCGGCGGCGAGCTGGGCGAGGTGGCGGAGGTGGTGGAAGGCGGCGGTGGCACCCTCCTGCGGGTGGTCGCCCCCGGGCGCGAGCTGCTCCTCCCCTTCGTCGACCCCTACCTGGCGGAGGTCGACGTCGCCGGCCGCCGCATCCTCTGGGACCTGCCGGAAGGGCTGATCGAGGCATGTGGATCGGCGTCGTGACCATCTTCCCCGAGCTGTTCGGGGAGTTCCTCGCCACCAGCCTGATCGGCCGCGCCCGCGACAAGGGCAGGCTGGAAGTCGAGGTACGCAACCTGCGCGACTTCACCGACGACCCCCACCGGGTGGTCGACGACGAGCCCTACGGCGGCGGCGGCGGCATGGTGATGACCGCACCCCCCTGGCTGCGGGCGGTGCGCGAGCTCTCCACCGGCCGCACTCCCCACCGGGTGCTGCTCTCGCCCCAGGGGCGCCGCCTCGACGACGCCCGGGTACAGGAGCTGGCCGCGCGGCCAGAGCTGCTGCTGCTCTGCGGCCGCTACGAGGGGATCGACGAGCGGGTGCGGGACCTGGCGGTCGACGAGGAGGTCTCCATCGGCGACTACGTGCTGTCAGGGGGCGAGCTGCCGGCGATGGTGCTCATCGAGGCGGTGTCGCGCTGCGTTCCCGGGGTGGTCCAGCAGGCGAGCTCGGTCGAGCGCGACAGCTTCCGCGGCGGGCTCCTCGACCACCCGCACTACACCCGGCCGCCGCTGGTGGAAGGGCTGGGGGTGCCGGAGGTGCTGCTCTCCGGCGATCACGCCGCCATCGAGCGCTGGCGGCGGCGCCAGGCCTTGCGGGCGACCTGGGAGAAGCGGCCGGACCTGCTCGCCGAGCCGGCCACGGCGGCCGCCCTCAACGCCGAGCAGCGTGACGAGCTCGAGGCTTGCAAGCAGCGGGACGGCAAAGGATAATAGGGTTCTTCGACCTAGGGGCAGCATCACCTAGGAATTGGCTGACCAGGACCGGTATGTCCGGCCGGGGAGCGATTGACCCCCGGCGGGGCCCACTCCCAGAAATCGGCAGCAGCGCCGACTTCGGGGATGGCGCGGGTGGCGCAGGTGGCGCGGCTGGTCAGGGTCGAACGGACCGGGACGAACAAGGGAGCGTGTCATGGAAGCGTTGCGACTGATCGAAGCTCCGTTCCTCAAGGACGGGATGCCGGATTTCCGCGCCGGCGACACGGTGCGGGTGCACGTCAAGGTGGTGGAAGGCAACAAGGAGCGGATCCAGGTCTTCCAGGGCGTGGTGATCGGCCGCAAGGGCGGCGGCATTCGCGAGAGCTTCACCGTGCGCAAGGTATCGGGGGGCGTCGGCGTGGAGCGGGTCTTCCCCCTCCACTCCCCTTCGATCGACCGTATCGAGGTGGTGCGGCGCGGCCGCGTGCGGCGGGCAAAGCTGTATTACCTGCGCAACCTCCAGGGCAAGGCGGCGCGCATCCGCGAGCGGCGCGAGGAGCTCGCGACGGAGCCGCCAGAGGCCTAGGAGCCGCAGGCGACCGCCGCGGATGGCTGGTGACCAGCCCCGGTGAAGCTCCGGCGCTCCTCTCCGCGCGACGCGGGTGACGCGATGACCAGGCGCGAGCCGCATGACTAAGCGCGAGCAGGTCGTCAAGGTCGCCGAGAAGCTCGTCGCCAAGGGGCGCGTCGACTCCGCCATCAAGGAGTACCTCAAGGTACTCAAGGAGAATCCCAACGATGTCAGCACGCTGAATCGGCTGGGAGATCTCTACGCGCGCATCTCCAGCATCGACGATGCGGTGCGGCTGTTCACGCAGATCGCCGAGCAGTACACGGAAGACGGCTTCCTGGTCAAGGCGATCGCCATCTACAAGAAGATCATCAAGCTCGACCCGACGCGGCTGCAGGTCTACGAGAGCCTCGCCGCGCTCTACCACAAGCAGGGGCTCACCACCGAGGCGCGCACCCAGTACCAGGTGCTCGGCGACTACTACCTCAAGCACCACGACAACGCGGCGGCCATCAACATCTACCAGAAGATGGCCGAGCTCGAGCCCGACAACCCGTCGCACCACCTCAAACTCGCCGAGCTGTTCCAGCAGGGGCAGCTGTGGGAGAAGGCGCTGCGCTCCTACCGCACCATCGCCGAGCTGATGCTGCAGCACGGTCGGGTCGACGAGGCGGTGCGCGTCTACCAGCGCGCCATCGAGGTGCACTCCGATGACCTCGGCTTCATCACCGACGCGGTGATGGGGATCAAAGACGCCGGCCACACCGGCGCCGCCGCCCGCCTGCTGGCCTCGGCGGTGGCCAGAAACCCGCAGGCGGAGAAGGTGGCGCGGCTCGCCGGCCTGCGCCAGGCGAGCGGCGACCCCCGCGAGACGCTGCCGCCGCCGCGGGCGGCGGCACCCGCCCCGGCCGCTCCCACCCGGCCCTCGCCCCCGCGGCCGGCCCCGCCGCCGCCGGCCCCCCGCGAGGAGGAGTTCCTGGTCCTCGACCTCGACGAGGGGCCCTCCGGCAGCCTGGTCTCGCCCCCGGAGGACATGCAGGAGCCCGGCTCGGCCTTCCTGCGGCCGCCGCCGGCGAAGCCGCCGGAGAGCCTTCCCCAACGTCTCGGTCCGGCGGCTCTCGAGCCTGACGCCTGGACCCAGGAGCCGCCCGAGCCGGCGGCGGCCGAGGCGGCCGACGTCGAGAGCAGCGGCAGCTGGGGTAGCGACTCCAGCATCTCCGGCTTCAGCTTCGAGATGCCGGACCTCACGGTGCCGGCCGAGGAGGCGGCGGCGCCGCCGGCCGGCGAGCCCTTCCAGCTCGATCTCGAGGAGGAGGAGGCGCCGCTGCCGTGGGAGGAGCCGCCGCCGCCGCCCGAGCCGGAAGAGGAGCTGGCCGCCACCGAGCCGAGCTCCGAGCTCGAGCTCGATCTCGCGCAGCTGGAGATCGAGCCGTTGGACGAGGAGGTGCCGGCGCCGGCGTTCGAGCAGCCTTCCTTCGCCGAGACCTCGCTCGGCACCGCCAGCGAGGACACAGGCTTCGAGCTCGAGCTGGAGGACGAAGGCGCGGCCGCTCCCTGGGAGACGCCGGCCATCGGACTGCCGCCGGCG